>JAPLKA010000038.1 GCA_026388315.1 Pseudomonadota bacterium
ATCGCATCAACCGCTATCTTTACCATTGATGTTATAATTCTTCTACTTTAAGATATTTTTTACCTTTGTAGTAGCCGCATTTCGGACAAACAATATGCGGCAGTTTGGGCTCTTTACAATTCGGGCAAAGCCCGACATTCACGGGTGCAGCCTTATAATGAGTTCTTCTTTTATCCCTTTTTGATTGAGATGTTTTTCGTTTTGGAACCGCCATGGTTATCTCCTTGAAATGCTAAAAAAGATTTTAATTTTTCACCCAAAGGTGTATCCGGTGTCTTATCACAACTGCATGTTTCATTATTCCTGTTTTTCCCGCACGTATCACAAAGCCCCTGACATTCTTCCCTGCACAAAGGTTTCATGGGTATATTCAACAACACCTCTTCATATACGAGAGGATTCAAATCTATTTCATCGTTTTCAAAATAATATACATCAAGGTCTTCGCCTTGTAATTCAAGTTCGTCCGCTTCCTCGAAATGACTTTTCTGGGTAATCTCAATATCCAGATAAGTCCGGACAGGATATTGAAAATCATCCAGGCATCTGCCACACGACAGAGAGAGCTGGCATGTAACAGGTCCTGTTAATTGTATCCCGTCTTCAAATTTCTTTACCTGGAGCTCATATTCTATCGGGGAAAGAAATGTAAATTCCATGTCCTCAACGCTTTTATACTGTAATCCGTCAATTTCGCCTTTTAATACAACCCCGTCTTCTATTTCTGAAAACTTAATAACCGAAAACCCAATAACCATTGTTCCCCTTTTTTTAAGTCTGATAATATAATTGACTTACCCTTTTCTTGTCAAGGAAATTAACTGCTTGTAAACGTTACTACTTCCAGTGCAGGCAGTCATTAGCGCTCTGTATTCAGCGATCAGCTCATGGTTCATAGTTCACGGTTGATAAAAAATCGAAATGATTTCTAATGCACGATCCACGATGAAGGGTGAAGGGTGAAGGATACATTAATATTCTGTTAACAAATTGAATTTATTACACTTTCTTCAACCGGTATGGAAATGACCTTCCTCCTGTCCTTCTCTCCCCTTAAAATCTTTATCTCGGATTTTTTTACTTTGAAGATTTTGGAAAGATATTCGACAAGTTCTTCGTTCGCCTTCCCATCACGGGGTACTGAGGTAAGCTTTACCTTTAGCTCTGAGCCTTCGCGAATGATTTCCCTTTTCTTTGCATTCGGTATAACTTTGATTTCAATTATAATTTTTTATTCTCCCGCTTTTAATTTGAGAAGTCTGGTTCCAACAAATCTCCCTGTTTTATCAAAATCATACGCCACTGTTGCCGACCCTGCCACCTCGCAAGCACTGCACCCGTTCATCACCAAATGCTTCCAGACGAATCGCTGGCCATTGCGAGATGTGTTCTCCATTTTCACAAAATTACCTCTGAACCACAGCGTTGCCCGGGGGAATTCCTTAATGATCGACGGGTAAAGCGGATCTTTACTGATATCAATATTATTCAAATATTCCTGTTTGCCTGGCTGCACTATCCTCGGATCACCATTTACAAGAAGGGTAAACCCCATGGTATTTGCCATAAAAGGACAGCTTACTTCCGTTACATCGACTATGCCCATATTGCTAAAAGAAATCATAAAACAGAACGGATATTCTTCTTTCATTAACAATTGTGTTAATTCCAGGGCCTTGGGGGAAGCCCCGTATTCCTGCATTTTTTCGATGAGGCACTTTCCAAAGATGGGATAGATATTCTTTGCGCACTCTTCGCGCATTTGCATTATCTTTTCATCACCGGGTTTCCAGATAGACCCCGGTCCGATGCCGCTTAATTCCTGTGCCTGCGTAATGCTGCCGTTAATCATTACGAACGAAAAAACCATTAGACCAGAAAACAATGCCCAATGAGCCATGAACTTCCATATCCCTTCCGGGAGGATAACGTTAATTACCTTCATCTAAAAACCTCAGAAAAAAAAACGTTTATTGCCATTTTTAGTCTTTCGCAAGTAACGTTGCCGTCCATTTTGAAAGAACCTTCCTGTGCTGTAGTAAATGGCCTTCTGGTGAGATTTCAAGATAGACCCTCTCACCTCCATACACCCGGCACATACCTGCGTCCACGTCGATGAGCTTCAATCCATGCGCGGTTCTCACCCCGCTCTTTCCCGTTGGTGTATGACCAAATATCTGCGGTATTTCCCATGCCTCCACAGAGGGGCTTAAGGACGAGAAGTCGCACCAGAATATGCCGCCTACCGGATCATATCCTCCCCTGTCACGGCCCACATGGAAGATGGGATGCCGCTTTAGATCATCCTTCTCTACGGCCTCCCTGAAGATTCCGTTGATATGGTCCGATAGCAGAAAAAGATCAATACTGCTGGTCTTCAATTTCGGTTTTTCATCTTTAAGTTCATCCACAAGGATTTCTCTTATAGCCGATCTCAGACCGGCATGAGTATATAGTCTCTCACCGTCGGTATATGAAGCCCTCACATCGTCTCTTAGGATTTCCTCTTTCAGTTCATCCGCAAGGGACTCCGGATCGTTGAAATTTGTGAAATAGAAGTAGTGCTGAATAAGCATCAGTTCATGATTACCGCAAAGGCGCACGACCTCACCTTTGACGGCGGAGGCTTCTTTCTGAAGCTTTTTAAGCAAATCAACGGCTTCCCGGGAATAAGGGCCACGGTCTATCGCATCGCCAGTCTGTATCAAGATGTCATCGCCGCCACTCCAGTTGTCTTTGCCAGCAATCAGACCCGCGTTTCTTAGGATTTCTCTGAATCCCTCTAACTCCCCGTGTATATCTCCTACGACAATGCGCCTTTTCCGTGTCACGCCCGTTCCCAAAAGCCCATACCCCATTTGCTACAACAAAAATTCATAATTCCTTTTGCCGTGAATAATCCTTCTTATCTCAACCACATCATCACGGACAACATAAAACACAAGATAATTGCCTATGACCAAAATTTTGTATCCCAGCAACTCAAGCCTTCTATCCTTTGGTGTAACTCCCATAAAGGGAAATTTGCCAAGTCTGGATATAGAATCATCAAATTTTTGCAGCATATTGAGCGCCGATTCCGGGTTATCAAACCTTATGTACTCAATAATCCCCGTTAAGTCGTTTTGTGCAACAGGAAGATAAACAATCTTATATTTCTTACCCATTTACCTTCTCTTTGAGTTTTTTCATCATCCCGGCATGGGAAATTGTTTTAGCGCCCGAAGCGCTCTCTATTTCTGCTTCGCCCAATTTTTGATAAAGCTCAAGCAGTGACTTCTGTTTTTCATACATGGCAAGGCTCATAACTACAAGATCGCCCTGACCATTTTTTGTAATAAAAACAGGCTCGCCTTCTTTGTGGCAGATTTCCGAAATCATATTAAAATTATTTCTTAAATCCGAGATTGGCCTTATGATTGGCATATACTCACCTCCATATCATCTTAATGATTTAATTATATCATTGTGATGATATATAAACAATCTTAACTTTCTGTTCAATATGAATTTCTGTCCCTCCTGCCCGATTAAAACCGGCTATCAAAGGAATCAGCGGAACTTGTTACGGTCTTCTTTTAAAACTTCAAGTGTTCCTGGGGATCTTCTTTTTTAACCAGTCCCATGATCAAATCGACAAAGGTTTCTGCTGAACGGAGGGCATTCTCTGCCTCGGTATAAGAAAACGGTTACGTCAATTTCATAGGTGAACAGATTACGTTTTCTACGCATCCTGTCAAAGTGTTTAATAAGAGCACTATATTCATTACCAAGCACCTGACGCACAAACTCAACTGCCGTCTTATGCTGATAACCATCAGATGGCCTGAAACCTTTTAAAAGCATAAATGCCCTTCCTGCCCTCAACATAGCAAGATAAGCAACCGAGTATGCAATCCCTTCATCGATCTCCAAATTGGCTTTAGCAGTTTTCAGGTCTTTTGTGCTACGGATAAGGAGTCTTTCAACATCCGTTATAGATGTTTTCTGTTTTTGTCCCGCATTTCCTCCATAAAAAGCAAAGACCATTCTCAGGCAGGCCACACCACAAGTAGTGTTCTTTTCCTGTTTGAAATATGGGATTTTGAATTTCATTCTACGTTTAACTTTTTATGCTTTGCCAAACATACATCTCTTTCAGGACGGTATCCTCGCCAGAAGATATTTGCTTTTTTAGGAACGTCCCGCATTTCCTCCCTTTGTGATAGTTATTTTCATAAACCACGGCTTATGATTGCCGATACTCCTCCCACAAAGGCTTGAGAAAATGAATTCCGCGCCTGCCGTATGTATTGCAGATAGCCTCGGCGTCATCCCGGTTACCTTTTTCATAAATCCTGCGAACAATAACCTCTATATGCTCCTGCATGAAGGTAGGAGTGGTATTCTCCAGCAGCTTCAAGAAAATCTTGCCGATTCGCTTAATGCTGTCTTCGTCATCAAACTTGGTCAGATATTTGATGAAAGATACAGCATTATGATGGCGGTCAAGGTGAGGCACACAGAGGGTAAGCCACTTTTCTTTTTCGTCATCTATTTTGTCAAGGAGGACGGTTAACCCCGCCATCTGTCCCAAAAAAGAACCGTAAGTATCGCCCAAACGGGTTTTTACAAAATCCTGTTCATCAAACGTCCATGCCCAGAACTCCAAAATTCTCTTTTTTATCTCTTCTGGTGTTTCCTTCTCTACGCCATCTTCTTTCTTGATTGCTCTCCCTGTATGGGACGAGAAGAAACTAACTACCTTTAACCAGCGATCCCCTTGCCCTGCAAGATACATTTCTGAAAGCATTTTCCAAAACAGACTGCATTTCCCATCAGCGTTGTTTTCCTCCAGCCTTTCTCCGTAATACAGATAACCCAACGAGATATGTTCGACAAGTCTTTTGTCTATCCGTTCCTCAAACGGATTACTTTCTAAGGCATTAACGTAATTAGCCCTCATTAAAGAATAAACCTCAGGATAAACCCTCGCACCCGTTAAATAACCCTCCATAAACATCTGCCATTCAAAGTCATCCGGAGATTTTTGGGCAAATAGATCGATCTTTTCCTTGGCGTACCTCTCATCTAAATATTTCATTTGCGGCAGGTAGGACCCAAACCAGATATATGCTTCTATACCGATAGCAAAGAAAGGTTCGTATCCTTTCTGTCCCCAATGTTCTTGCCGCTTCTGTGTCACCCTGGCCTTTCTCAACGAGAAAGATATGTACGCCATAATCACTCGACCAAGCGTGGTATTCAGGGCATAGGTCAATGCATCACGCTGGGTATCAGGATGCTTTTCTCCCTTGAGTAAAGGCAGAACCAGTTCAAATATCTGCTCCGCTTTATCGAAATACCTGGGATCAAAGGCTCGTTGATCGTTCCGGCAGCCATCGGCAATTAGATCAACGATATCTTCGACAACCCGGATGTATTTCCCTCCACCACTGTCTTCACCTTGATCCTGAATTGTTTGTATAATTGTATCTTTACTCCGTCCCAGGTATTTGATGGAAAAATCGAGAAATCTTTCCCAGTCAATATCTTTGTCGTCATTCCATGCCTTTTCGAGTCCGCTGAACACCCGATGCAGATAAAAATCTCCTGTATTGAGGAATGCGTCTATTTCATCGGTGAATTTTGTTGGGTTTTCCTGCACTGCTGTCTGAAGTATACCGGCAAGCCCCTCTTTGTCGGGTTCGCCTTTGAAAGTACCCTGCCAGGAATCAACACCCTTAAAATCATTCAAATATTTTACCAGATCGGGAATAGGTCTTTGCAGAATATCCTCTTTAAAAACAGGGGATTTGTGATCAACTACCCCGCCTGTAAGGGATGAGCGTTCGACTTCGTAAGGCTCCCCGCCTTCTATTTCTGCCTTTTCTTTGGCCTTCTCGTACAAAACGGAAAAATCCGGATTTTCACGCAACGGAGACAACCACTTGTACTTCCAGTAAGCTGTAAGCTTTTCGCCTTTTTTAATATAGTATTCAGGGACATTGTTGATGAGCTCTATAAGCCGTTTTTTCAAGAGAGTACCGAAAGCAACGTTGTGATGATCAAGAACATCCTGCAATTCCACTTCAAAATCAGGCTCTTCCAATGCAGTAGGAATCAGATTGAAAAATTTATCCAGTAACTCAACATAATCAGCCCAGAATTTATCCACGCAAAGCAGAACAAAACGTCCGAAGATCGGGAACGGATATTTGTCGCTTAGGAACGCATTCAAAACCTGTTCGCCTTCGGCTCGACTTGCCCCGCACTTAGCAAGTAAAACATCGCGCAGGGCCGTGGTCAGGACTTCCTTGGCATTATCGCCATATTCCGGCCCTTCTGCTAATGAACCGCACCAGATGTGGGAATAATCGGAATGAAGACCGTCAAAAATATTTCCTATCTCTTTCTCGAAATCTTTGGCCTTCACCCATTCGATATTTTGAGAAAGATTTTTTCTAATTTCTTGCATGAAACCATTAATGGTAAATGCCTTGAAGGTGAATTGCTCCAGTTTAACCTGAGGTTCAGTATTGTAAAGATAAAAATCCCCAGACTCATCATCGGACGTCACTTCTTTGAGTTGATCCTCCGTAAACTGTGTTACAATACAATTATATTGGCCTTCTTCGAACTCTATTGCTCCGGCTTTTATTCCCTCCGCCAGGACTCTTGATACATCGATTCGATAAGCATCCCCACCAATTCTGATATTCGAATAATGACGCTTTTGTTCATATTTCAAGGCCTTTCTCAGCTGATCCGCAACAGCCAAAATAGCATTTACAGAGCATCTCTGACCGATCAGTTGATGGTTCTTGCGGAAAGTAGCACGCACCCAATAAGAATGCCACGCCAATACAGCGTCTTGCCGGCCGATAGAAATAGAGGGCTTATCTCCGGCCTTTATTCTTGTGATCGTGCCGATGATAGCTTCAGCATATTCAACACCGAAAGTGTCGTTCAGAAATTTCGGCAGAAGCTTTTCACCAATATCGCTGATAGCCAAGTCGTTGCCCATAGCGTGATCAGTCCACACTGAAAGCCATTCATTAAAGTTTTCCAGGCTTAAACTATCCCGGATAATACTGACCTGAATATTGTTTAAGATTTTTACACAGTACCACCAAATGTGATAGTTGTTGATTCGTTGCCTGCTTTGGGAGAAATGCACAATACTCTCAATTATATTTATCAGCTCCTTGCCGTATGGTGGATTCTGATCGACTTGCCCGGAGATGCGGTCCAGATAATCGAGAACATTCCAAAAAAAGGCATTCCCTGCTTGGTCATATGAAATCTTCTCTGGAAGGAAATAACCTTCTGCAGATAAATATTTGAACCACTGCAAGTTATGCACATTCTTAAAGAAATAGTTAGACAGTTCAATGTTTGTCTTTAATAGACCGATGGTATGCTCGGCAACGCCGTCGGTTATCTGAGGTTCATTAATTGCGCTGTCAAGTTGACTTATCTGTACATAAAATTGTTGTTCCATGTCAGACTCCTTCATCACCGAGGCATTTGCATTGCCATTTCCTCGCTGCCAACCTTTGTTCCGCCATAAATTGAATCAATCCATCCGCCCAAGATCTGGACAAAGTCATTTCTATGTCCAGATTGGATAACCTGTGTGGCATATTTATGAAAGCCGTTATCCATCGAGCGTACTCCCGTCTTGTCCAGGCAAAGCAACCCGGGCAGGCGGCTCAATCAAAGAGTTTATTTTCTTGAGAAAATGAAGGAATTCATCAAACCCTTCGTTTTCAATGCTGTATCGAACAACGGTAATCCCATAATGCTTGAGATCGTTTTCGACCACGTCATTGTCTGCCTTATTTCTTTCGCTTTCTTCCATCACAAAAATATATTGCCTACCAGACCCCTTGACCTTTGCAATTTGGTCTAAGATCTCCTTATCACTTAGGCTATATCCTATAAACAATACATCAAACCTTTGAAAAACCTCCTGGATAAAGTCTACAAATCGGGGATTCCGCTGGTAGTAATTGTCATACTCGTCTCTAGTTATGATCCACGATTGAGGATCAGTAACAATACCGTGTAAATATATCAAGCAAGGGACCGAAACCGGATTTGGCAGATTCATGTTTGTATGCGTAGGTGTAGATAGACATTTCTCGAGACTTCTGTCGAGGTTGGTTTGCAGAACTGCAGCCTTGTTTAAAAGCTTGCTGATTTCTATATATACATCCGCGTCCTTGACGTGACTATACTTGACTTCATCATGTAAACAACTTACTATCTTTTTCTGATAGTCTTCTTCCTGGTCAACGCTCTTAAATCGATCTCTGCAGTATGTTATTGCAGAAATCAGTTTTCCTTTCCTAACAGAATCTTCCAATGCTTGCTTAATGCTATAAGTAAGCTCTCCCTTGACAAAAATCTTTCTCTTACTCCAAACATAATCTATAAGATCTTGGACTAACTCACTCCATAAGGGAAATCCAAGAGTTTTGGGAATACCTGCTCCAATAAAAATGCAACATTCCTTTTTAACCAAATCCGCTATTCCCTGCATCGCTTCCATTTCAGTCATGTTCAGCTTAATCCCCGTAGTGCATTGTTTATTCTCTCCAGCGCAGCATCAAGATTGAAATTTTTGCGCTCGGCTGGAGTCAGCACTTCAAAAAGCTCCTCCTTAATACGTTCCTTCATATCCTTAATCTCTTTATTACCCCTCCCAAGATTGACCCTGTATCGGGCAAGGTCGGTATCTGCACCATCTTCTTCGAGCTTTTTCTGAAACAGTTTTAAAACTTCCGGCTCCGCAACCCTGAAACCGTTTCTGAGAACATAGTCAATATCATAAAAGTCACGAGGCGCGATAGTTTCCCGTGTAGCCGCTGCCCGAAGTTTTTCAGCAACAATCTCTTTAAGCGCCAGGCAGGATACCTCTCCGCCGTTAAAAAGCGGCTGGCCGGTAAAGGGGTGTAGGAACTTATGCTGAACCTTGTTTATTTCCGGCTCACAGATCGGGTTAAACCTAAGCCCGATCTCCACTTTGATCTTTGATTCCACTGGCAATACGATAGATTGATAAATAAAACAATAAACATACTGTCTTGATTCATTACGTCCGGGTTTTTCTGTATCATCAATTCTCATATCAAGATGCTCAGCAAATGCTTCGATATTCTCCTTTACCGCCTGAATACATTTTTTACGTGTTCCTCGTGTGACTGTATATTCGGGAAGACGCATACTGAAATCCAAATCTTCGCTCAACCGATAATAAGAAAAATAGACTTTATTCAAACAGGTGCCGCCTTTGAAAACCAGATCAGGGCTCAATTCGTGCAGACGTGACAGCATAAGGGTCAAGTAATAATCCTTTTCGACAAGAGGCAGTAAAAAGCCTGTTTGCATGGCAACCTGCTTCAGCGTCCTGACAAAATCATCTCTATTTTTGTGAAGCATCGACAATGGCCTTCCACGTTTTGTTCAGAGTGCCTTTTCGCGAACCAGTGAGGGAGCTTACGGCTGTTTCTTTGACGCTCTCTGTCAAGGGAACCAGGACAGACCTTTCAACGCCGAGACCCTCAAGGACAACCCCGATGCGTTTACGTACCGTTGCGTTGGGAAAAAGTGATGCATATTCGACCAATTTGTCTATGTTGCAGCCCTTTTGCCTGACTATCTTTTTTAAGATCTCAACCGCTGTTACAATGCCGCCAACCGGCTTGTTGAAATAGATGAGGTCAACAAGGGTTCTTTCTCTGGAGCTGACCATTACATCCGTATTGTCCACTTTTATCGCTTCTATTCCGTATATCCGGTCCTTTGAGATTTTCAGGAATTTGAATGAAGCGCCACAGATGGTACGGCCCCGAAAGAGGGACGTGTTGAGGACATAGACGGTCTGAAAAAGCTGATCGGTGAATCCATAGTAATTGAACATGGTAGAATATCCGATGTAATAGTCTTTTCGGGGAAAGAAAATTGGAGGAATCAGGAATTCATTAACCCGCAGGCCCGTAGGAATTGCCTCCAGCGGAGTAAAAATATAAAACCCCCGTTTAATCGTAGTAAGGATATTCTTTTGTTTTAGGTTATAAATTAACTGGTTGCGATATTTGAAATCAGGCGGCATAAAACCGTCGATGTCCGCTGAGGAAACAATGGTTTTCTTTTCATAGGTCAACCGGGCAACCAGTTCAGCCTCTTTAGGTCCTAAGCCTTTGAATGTAATTTTATTAGTCATAGATAACCCATTAGATTATTATCGAGTAAAAATATTACATTTACAAGCTTTATCTATCAATACAAAATGGACGGGGTATCGTCGTACCTCGGCTGTTTCTGCTTTATCACCCCGGGAAACAAGGGGACATCCTTTAAAAAGTAGGAAACTTTTTGACGTTCCTCTTGGAAAAGCAAAAGGGGCCTTGCAATGATACGTTTAGTCTTAATCCCCAACATCATTTTCTTGATTCTCCAACAATTTTAATTAATTTGCAAGCGAAAATACTATTACAGAATTACTTATTCCCCACATCGCATTTTGGGTTGCGGATTCTACCCCTTCCACGCAGGCTGAAGCCTGCGGCTACCTTTCACCTTTCACCATTCACTATTCCTTGCCTTTTCATATTTTCTGCCTTTTTAACTATTCACTATTCACTATCTACTATTCACTGCCTTCATCACCGTTTCCCACCTTCACAGCAAGCGTCTTGGTGGACAGGCGCCGATACGCCGTCTCGCCGGTTCGGTTCTTCTCGCCTGCTTACAACTGTGGTGGCTTTTTCTTCTCCGGCACAGGTTCCGGGGCAATCGGTATCCGCAGTTCCACTAAAGCACAGAAAACATGCAGTTCATCAAGAAGCGTTACAAGGTCAGGCTTTGTGTATTTTGCAATACCCATTTCAATGCGTGACTCTACGGATCGTAAGACGGCAACATGCTTCGTTATGGATGGTAGCTTTGTGACGCCCGTGTCAGGTTTGGGTTTCTTCCATGCCGTAAGCATCTTCTCCAGTGTGATGTAGGTTACCGGCGTGTGTGATGTAGGTTACCGGCGTCTTCATGACGGCCTCAAAAATCTTATCACGATCCGGACAATCGAGGTTAGCTGCGAAGAGATATCCCTGGGAAACGGGGAGATTTCCTGCCCGAATTGTTGCCTGAATCTCAGGAGGAAGCTTTAAAAGTGAAATCGTGCGAAGCATTGTCCGTGTTGACTTTCCGGAGATTTCAGCAGTTGTTGACAATGTGTCAACAACTCATTACCCCATCCACATCATAGTTTTTATCAGGGAGTTTTGCCTGAATAAATGCCAATATCCCTTTTGCCTGATCCATAGGGTTTAAGTCTTCTCTCTGGAGGTTCTCTGTCAGTTGAAGGGCTATAGTCTCACCTGATTCCTTACCTGCATCTATGACCCGCACCGGTACTAATTCAAGTTTGAGTTGCCGGGCTGCCTCCAGACGCCTCTCTCCACAGATGAGGGTATATGAGCCGTTATCCGGTCCCGTTACAAGGAGAGGCTCTAAGATACCTTTGTCTTTGATCGATTGCATGAGTGACTTGAACGAGTCTGTTTCAATATTGACGGCCTGTTGCCCAAACATACATACAACCAATAAGATTGGAATATGAGCAGGAAGAACTTTTCGCGA
>JAPLKA010000039.1 GCA_026388315.1 Pseudomonadota bacterium
GCCATTTATGGATGAAAGGAATGTTGCGAATCTTAACGAGGGGTCATGAGAGGATTAAGAGAGGGGAATATTGTCCCTCCGATGGAACAACGCCGGTGGTACTCAGAGGGTATGCAAAATCGTAGTTTTTCATTTTTTGAAAACTCAAACTACAAGTCTTTTGATGTAACCAAAATTTAAGAAACTACGCATCTTTTTAAGAATACACCAATTAAGTTCAAGAGATATACACATTAAACAAGTATGGTTACAAGATACTTCACCCCCGAGCCAATTAACTCATTTTTTACTTTCGGGTGCCACATCATCTATTGTCTGCAGATATCCCATTTTCCTCTTTTCGATTTCTTCCATATCAAATCTTTTATCAGGTTTTATCGGGGTCAGATGTTCCTTCTTCTTGTATTGTATTCCGCAACAAACCTGGGAATGATCCTACCATCCCCGAATCTCCACTCCAATGCCCCTCCTGTTCGCCAATCGACGCATACTTGACAGCCCCCCCCTCTTCACCGAAATAGTTCACCTCGCAAATCTCTAAACCGGCAACTTTCACCGGGTCCATCAAAAACAACAAGATGGGTTCGTGTTGCATCGGCAGCGATACTGTACCACAGATACATGGGAACGATGCTGGGAGGCAGACTTTACAGCTATCGGATTGAATAACCGACTTTTTCTTGTCCCTGGGGTAATGGCAAAATACGTGTCTATTCCGCCCCGACTTGATGTACAAAAAAAGAAAAGTCTTCACTTTTCAGTTTGGAAAACTTTTGGTGCATCAAAACGTTGTTGTATTGCAATAAAAAATCGCTTTTTTCTTAAGGCAGTCCCATACAATGCTGCCCTGATCTATGGATCAACGAAAGAGATACAAAGAATGCTATTATAAAACATCTTGCCGGTGCCGTTGAGGGAAATTCCTGGACACAATTAAGCCAGAAGGCAACAAAGATGAGAAAAAATTCTCGACAAAAAAAGAGATATTGCAGTAGCAATTCTCAACCATCCTAAATCTAATCCCCCTCGCTGCTTAGCGGGGGGTTTTTTGCAACAGAAATCTGTCCATCGGTTTGATGGTCAAAGCCTGTGCCCTGGGCACAGAAATCTGTCCATCGGTTTGATGGTCAAAAACCTGTGCACTATGCACAGAAATCTGCCCGTCGTTTTGGGGCGGATTTCTGTCTACAATAGAAATAAAGAGAAATATCTCTGAATATCACTACGCTGCTAAAGAGTGCCGTAGAGCTAATGAAGGGTTGAAATTTTGCAATCTGCAAAAAAATGGAATGAGGGGTTGAAATTTTGCAATTATTGGAACTAAAGTAAAAAATAATCTGTTCATCCTCTCAATCTTTTTATTGAAAACATTACAGCTTTCTCCTCTCAATCTTTTTATTGTTCTCCTCGCAACCGTCCACCGTGGACTGTTTTGGTGTCCATAAAACATTGGACAGATTTTTTTGTAAATGCAACAACTTTTTGACCAAACTACATTGGACAGATTTTTTTGTAACCTCCTCGCTGCTCAGCGGGGTTTTTTGCACCTAATCTGTCCACCGATTTGATGGTCAAAAATAAGTCACCAGTGAGCTAAGGAATTAACCCGCCGCATGTCCGAATAAAATACATCGCTCCGGATTATCCCGGCACAAAAAGCTATTTTTTGGGAGTTTTAATACTCTCAGAAAATAGCTTTTATTGCATAATCATCTGAAAAAGCCCCGAAAAGAAGCCCGTAAAAAATAAATAAAATAAATATTAAAATCGACTACGGAAACGCCCCGCGATGAATTAACCTAAAAAGGCAAAGAAGTAATATATAGGTAGAATAAATATTAGTAGGTTATCCGAAATAATGTTTTTCCAATGTTTAAAGTTTTGCCAGATTTAAACTATTCATAGGGGAAAACGATTGCCACATTGCTGACTGCTCTCCTCCAGTATGTAAGCAAAGACAATACGCCCCCCTAAAAAGAAAGCCTAATAAGCACAAGTAAGCAGCAAAGACACTGTCACCACAAGGAACCATAAATAATCCACCTACAAGGGTGCCGGTAAGAGATCATGCAGGTGAGACACAAATGAAGGCGTAATATGATTGCCTTCGCTCAAATAACACTCAGAAATAGGATAACTAGTCGCACAACGCTGCATAAACCCTCTAATAAGCACAGGTAAGCAGCGAATACACAATTATTACAATGACATATATCACAAGAAACTAATCAATCAAGACAATACCATGACCTAATAAACCTGGGCTACCATTCTAATAGGCACAGGTAGGCAGCAAAAAACAATTATTACAGTGACATATACATCTCAACCAATTAACAATTCGATAAATCAACCAATCACAAACACCAAAGGGGTAGGTATATGCCCCAAAATTGTATCAAAATATAAGGAGAATAATCATGGATATGTACGATTTAACGTGTTTAGGCATAGTGCTTGCTACTCTGGCGTTCATATACGCCTTGTTCTGATATTTGCTTCAGAATATAAGTTGCGAAAAGAGGAAAAAGCCTATGATAACAGAGTATTTACAGAAGTGATAGAAGCTGTAAAGCGGCCCGGGGAAGTTAAGACCGGGAAATCAGCGGGTGTTCGCACTCCATACCATTGGAGCGAATATTAAATTAAATTAATCAACAAATACAAAGGGTAAGGTAAACAGCCTTGGCCCTCTCCCACCCAAAATTAAACCAAATAAAAACAAACTGTCACCTAATCCAGGACGGTATTTTTGGTAGCACGAGTACAAGGAGGAAACGGATAGGCATTGCTCACGCCGCAAAGTGAGTTCTGGAAAAGCTAAACAGCAACTATGCTTAAATAGTGGGCCCGAGTTGCGTACTGACTTCGATATCGCAAAGCGGCATAAAAGTAATATATATAACATTATCGAAGACTTAAAGGAGTAGAACAGTGTTAAAAACTATAAGGCAATTATCAAATTATAGCAAAAGGTGGTCGATATGATAAATTTGGAGTGGATTACAGGAAATTGGACATGGTTTTTGGCTCCTCTTTCAATAATTGGCGTATTGCTGAACAATAAAAAAGATAAAAGATGTTTCTATTTGTGGATCATAACGAACTTCTGCTGGATGATAGTAGACTTCCAGGCGCATAAATTCGATACAAGGTTACTGGCTCAATCAGAATATTCTTCATACCTGCATGGCATGGCCTATTTTCGTGGAAAAAGATTGAAAATAATAATGGAGGCGCAAAATGATTAGAACCGTAAAGTTATATGATTCACCTGATGGGTCCAAACTCGACGGAAAAAAGAAACTTGAAAAACAGCAAAAAAAACGTTTTGAATACCCGATAGTGCCTCATTTACGTTTTGATGCCGGGGTGGTATACGCTATCGGTATGACAGTTACATTCCTCAAAGAAGGCATCGGCAAATCAAGGCGGGCGGAAACTAAAGCAAAGGGCAGTACGCCGTTTATCCACAGTTACGCGACACTAAAAAGATATGTAGGTGTCATCAATAATTTCAGGGACAAGGCATTGGTCGATGTAAAACGTATTCACCAGATCACCGAAGAGCATGTTGAGACCTTCTTCGACAACATGGTAAGCGAAAATAGAAGCGAAAAGACGATAAAGATCAACGCTTCTGCGCTTAACAAGCTATTCAATGCTTGGAGCAGGCATGATCTCAAAGAATATATAGACGAAAACAGATCAACGTGGGCAGGTGATGCAATAGATTCGAATCGAACAACACCATTTGGCGACCCCGATAGGGTAATTGATAAAATGAGACGGGAAGCATTTAAAGCAGCAGCAACCATCCAACTGAATACGGGCGCTCGCATATCTGACATCAAGAAGGTGGTAGGTTCAGTCATAGCGCATCCATCGTTGGAATCTATTACCATCCTGAAATCAAAAGGCGGAAAGGACAGGGAGCTTGACTTCTCTGACAGGCTGCCTATTTTAGCCATTGTGATAGAGGCGGCTAAAATCATACAGGCATATTTATCTGAAAATAATAATAACTGGAGCAGCTTTAAGAAGGAATATACAAAAGAAGTACATAGGGCTGCTATAAAGGCAGGGGAAATATATTGCGGGCCTCATGCGCTCAGAGCTAATTATGCAAACGAACGGTATGAAAAAGGTATAAAAGAGGGAAAGGACGAGGAAGTCGTCCTGAAAAGGTTAACAGAAGATTTGGGCCACCACAGAATCAGAATGGCAAAATATTACCTCAGTGCATTCAGAATCTAAAGGCGAAATAGCAGGTTTGCTGCATCACGAAAAAAAAGAAATGTTGATACTGGAAGGATCAACAATTGTTCTACTTTCGAGATTACCGATAATACTTACCACGAGACCCCCTGCTCCTTAAGATAGATTTGTGCATCTTTGTTGCCTAACTGCGCTGCACTCTTGTAATCCTCAACAGCCTGCTGATGATCGTCAAGTTTCAAATAAGCACTTCCTCTCATGTAATAAGCATCTGAATCGTCGGGGTCCAACTCTATGACTTCGCTGTATTCATCAATTGCCTGCGGGAAATTGCCGAGTCCAAAATAAATACTCCCTATCGCGTAAAAAGCATCTGTATTCTCAGGCTCCAGATCTATAACTTCATTGTAATCATCTATTGCCTGCTCAAAATTGCCGAGTGCTTCATAAACATCGCCCCTCCTGTAGTAAGCGTTTGCTAACTCTGGATTCTTCTCTACAGCCTTGTTGTAATCCGAAATAGCATGTAGAAAATTGCCGAGTTCGGCGTAAGCGTTTCCTCTCATGTAATAGGCAACACCAGGATCATCAGTATCAAAATCTATCACTTTGTCATAATTATCAATAGCCTGCGGGAAATTGCCGAGTTCTTCGTAAACACCCGCTCTCGCGTAGTAGGCATTTGTATACTCAGGATTCAGCTCTATAGCCTTATCATAATTATCAATGGCACGCTGAGAATTGCCGAGTTCCCCATAAACAATACCTCTCAAATAATAAGCATCTGCATCATCAGGGTTCATTTCTATGATTTTATTATAATCATCAATAGCCAACCCAATATTATTCATCACTCTATGCTCATTAGCTCTGCCATGGTAAGCCTCTGCATCATCAGGGTTCAGTTTTATTGCCTTGTCATAATGCTCTATGGTCCGCTGATAGTAATAATCGTCTGTATCCTTAGGATTCAGCTCTATATCTTTATTGGAAACCTCTTTTTCCTCTTTATAACCAAGATCTTTTCTATAGTTCTGAAATAAGATCACCTTTCCTTCCAAAGCTGTATTCTTTGCCATTTCAAAATTCCTCCTTATTATAAAATATTGTTTCAATTATTCACCTGGCTGACCAGGGTGTTAAAAGTTTTTCGTCTATTTATAAGGTAAAACATGTTTACCAAGGTTTCTCTCCCTTTTGACAAGTTCTTGCACTTCCTTATTGCCTAACCGTGCTGCACTCTTTAAAATTTAGAAGTGCCCTTGGATAATTACCGATTAAATCATACGAGACCCCTCTGTTGTAATAAGCCTCTGTATACTTATGATCCAATTTTATGGCCTTGTTAAAATTCTTAATTGCATGTTGGTAATTGCCGAGTCCAAAAAAACATTACTTTTCCTGAAAAAAGCCTCTGCATCCCGGGGGTACAGTTCCGCTATCGCCTTATCATATTTTTGATCTGCATCCGAACCTGTGTTTTTTAACATTTGAATATCCTCCTAATTATATTATTTCAATCATTTCCGTATAAAAATAGGGCCCCGATATCCAGTCGAGGGGTTACAACCAAAAGGAGTGAAGTATTAGCGCTTTTTGCGCTTCGTCTCATACCAAACTGAACTCGGTGCTAAAAAAATCAATCATATAAAGGTATTACTATTTAGTGTCCGTCCGGAAACCCCAACTCCCTGAAATATTTCACAAAAACCCAATATTACCCTGGCGTTTTCCTGCTCAGTATGGTACAATATGTTTGTAACATGCCGGTATAATTACACAATACTCTCAAGAGGGGTTCCAAAATGCGCCAGAAATTCAATCCCCAGACAGGCCTCTTCAGTCCTATGATGCGATACTCGATTGCGAAGGAGCTCCAAGAGATGTCCAAGGTCCTCGATGACAACCCGAGGCTTATGGACCTTGTCTTTCAGGACATGACTTCTCTTTCCCGCACTGATACGGGGAGACAGGGGATGACTGCCGAGCAGGTTCTTCGATGCGCAGTACTCAAACAGTACCGCCAGCTTACGTATGAAGAACTCGCCTTCCATCTGGAAGACTCTGATTCCTTCCGCAGCTTCTCCCGCCTGGAGGTGGGACAATATCCCTCGAAGTCAATCCTTCAGGAGAACATAAAGGCAATCAGGGAAGAAACATGGGAAGCCATTCTTCAGGAGATCACAACCTTTGCTATCCGTGAAAAGATTGAGACGGGCAGAACAGTGAGGGTGGACTCAACCGCGGTAGAGACTAATATTCATCACCCCACGGATTCGACCCTTCTTTCCGATGGTATCCGTATTATTACCCGCTGGCTCACCGAGGGGAAGGAACTTGTCCCCCAACCGAGATATGGGTTCAGCGATCACCGGCGAGTGGTGAAAAAAAGAGTCATGACGATACTCAATGCAAAAAAGGATACGGTACGGCAAAGCGCCTACAAGGACCTTCTCCACTATGCAGGGTTGGTGAAAGGATATGCTGTAGCCGCAATTGACGAACTTATCGTCTATGAAGGCGATACCATCACCGACACCTTTGCCGCCCATGAGCTTGCCCGGAGGCTCGAACGGGCAACAGGTATTCTCGGCAAGGTAATCGACCAGACAGACCGCAGGGTCTTCAAGAAAGAGAAGGTCCCTGCATCGGAAAAGATAGTCTCTTTCTTCGAGGACCATACCGACATCATCGTAAAAGGAAAAAGAGATACCGAATACGGGCATAAAGTATTCCTTACCGGTGGGAGCTCCACTATGATCCTGGGCTGCCTCATTGTACCCGGAAACCCGGCGGACACCGATCAGTATCAACCATTACTCGAACAGCATAAGGAATGGTACGGGAAGATGCCTCGTCAGGTAAGCGCCGACGGTGGTTTTGCATCAAAGGAGAATCTTGCCTATGCAAAGGAGAATCACATCAAGGACGCCGTCTTCGCTAAGAAACGAGGGCTTTCTGTTCTCGATATGGCAAAGAGCAACTGGGTCTACAAAAAGCTCAGGAACTTCCGCGCCGGCATCGAGGCAGGTATCTCCACATTGAAACGGGCCTTCGGTCTTGACCGGGCAACGTGGACGGGATGGGAAGGATTTGCCCGGTATGTCCTCTCCGGCATCGTCTCCTATAATCTCCTGGTCATTGCCCGGATAAGGCTGGCCTCGGCGTAATGAAGGATCATGGGAGTAACGTTATCAAATATATGGAGTTACTATGTCTTAAATCGGCAAGGAACAGCGCGGTAGACTGAAATCTAACGCATGAGGTAAAATCAACAGGGATAGATCATAGAGCTCCCTGAGGATGGGTAAGGAGTTTGTTCGAAAATGGGGGTTTCCGGACGGACACTATTTAGCAATCAGGAAAATAAATTTCATTTTTGCGTACATGGAAGAAATCAGTAAAAAGGCTTTTATACTCATACTCGTTTAATGTGTATATCTATTGAACTTTATTGATGTATTCTTAAATAGACGCGTAGTTTCTTAAATTTTGGTTACATCAAAAGACTTGTAGTTTGAGTTTTCAAAAAATGAAAAACTACGATTTTGCATACCCTCTGAGTGCCACCGGCGTTGTTCCATCGGAGGGACAATATTCCCCTCTCTTAATCCTCTCATGACCCCTCGTTAAGATTCGCAACATTCCTTTCATCCATAAATGGCGTTCCTCAATGTTTTGTTACAAGAGAAGTAATCCGACTATAGATAAGGAGAAAACAGACATGGAGAGAATTGCTTGTTTCTGCAGAAGATCGTCAACCCGCAATCAGAAATTGTCTTTCAGGAGATAAAGGCGCACGACAAGGTGATCGTCACTGAGAATGTTTACGCGGATGGCGAACTCATTGCCTCGAACGGCCAGATGGGGTATGTCGTATCTAAGGATATGGGGTTTATCGGTTTGCAATTCCCCTCAGAAGGAGATGGAACTGTATTGATTGAACCAAAGGACATAAAACTTGCATATGCGCTCACGGCACACAAGTTTCAGGGGAGCGAAAGCGATTATGTGATTTTCGTGATACCCCCCGGGACAGGACAGGGAGTTTTTGACAGATGAGATGGTGTTTGTCGGGACAACGAGAGGTAAAAAGATGACGTATGTGATAGATGGATTAGGTGTGTGTTAGCTGTAGAGCAGCGTAGAGCTAATGAAGGTCGAAATTTTCCAATCCGGAAACAAATGGAATGAAGCTCAAAACTATGACATTATTGGAACTAAAATTATTTTCCAATCTGGACTTATTTTTGCGTATCAAACCGTTACGCAGATTTCATTGTCAGTGACAAAGGTTTTTGCGTATCAAACCGTTACGCAGATTTCATTGTCAGTGACAAAGGTTTTTGCGTATCAAACCGTTACGCAGATTTCATTGTCAGTGACAAAGGTTTTTGCGTATCAAACCGTTACGCAGATTTTTGTCCAAAATCCCCCCCGCTGAGCAGCGAGGGGGATTTGAGATGGTTGAGAATTGCTACTGCAACATCTCTTTTTCCTCTTCGTTGTCGAGAGGTTTGTTCTCATCTTTGTTGCCTTCTGGCTTAATTGTGTCCAGGAATTTCTGTATTTCATTTATCTCCTCAACGGCACCGGCAAGATGTTTTATAATAGCATTCTTTGTATCTCTTTCGTTGATCCATAGATCAGGGCAGCATTGTATGGGACTGCCTTAAGAAAAAAGCGATTTTTTATTGCAATACAACAGCTTATTGCGTATCAAACCGTTACGCAGATTTAGGCACAATTTGCACATATTTAACGAGAAGGCTGATTATGTGCAAATTGCACTTAATTCGTGAGAAGGCTGATTATGTGCAATAATTGGAACTAAAGTAAAATCCCCCTCGCTGCTTAGCGGGGTTTTTTGTCACCTAAATATGCATAACGTTTTGATGCACCAAAAGTTTTCCAAACTGGAAAATAAATGGTGCAACGTTTTGATGCACCAAAATATTTGCATTTGCAACAGAAGGGACAGAATTAGTTTTTTTCTTAAGGCAGCCCCATTGGGGCAATCGGGTGAGTTTTTCGTTAAGCCATGTCATTTCTTCACGTTATCAACATATTGAAACCAATGAAGACTTCAACCGTCACAAATACAAATCTCTACATATCAGGTCCTTGCCTGGATTCGTTGATAACTGAATGAAATGATCAAAGTCTTGACAGCGTGTTTTCTGTTC
>JAPLKA010000040.1 GCA_026388315.1 Pseudomonadota bacterium
TGACCTGGTCTTCGAACATGAAAATTGGCCTAAGCGCGGCCTGGCCGCAGGCCCATTTCAGCCTATCGGCAGGGTACCCAAAAAATGCTCGAAGTCGCGACTCGCAAAAAGTTCTTCCGGCCAGTTACGAGGAAGCCCAGACGTTGTTCAACCTAACTATCAGGTATTGTAAAGAATACTGGTATCTTTACAAAATAGTCAGGAAACTCCAGAAAACCGGCAGGCGAAAGCTGGATTAAGGATTGATGGATTAAAGGATTAAGATAACCCCTACTTCTTGTTCCCATCTCCCCTCTCCCACCTCCCTTTTTTCAACTCAACACTCATACGGTTTAATCCCGATTGATGAGGGACAACTCAACACTGCTTTTAAAGGGTTTGGTCCGACCCCGATGATCTTGTCCCTGATGATTATATTTTAATTGCTTTTTTAGGAGCATTGTTTAATAATTCATCAGGCACGCTGGTACGTCATTTGTCGGGCAGGAGGGGTCCCATTTGAAAGAAAGTTGCTTCTATCAATCATCAGAATCGTTGCGATGATAACAATCACACCAGATTCTTCGGGGCGGACTGCGGTACGTCTTGTCGGCATAGACAAGACGGTGAACGTACACACCTTCCGTCATCCCTTTGCAACTCACCTATTGGAGTCAAACTACTATATAAGGACTGTCCAGGAACTCCTGGGCCACAAGGATGTCTCGACGACAATGATTTATGCCCATGTATTAAATAGGCCGGGGCTCAGTGTGAGGAGCCCCCTGGATGTGTGACAATGACAGATACCATAATGTGTGAAAAAACTTTCGTGAAAACCGGCCAGGACCGTATTATACAGAAATATTTATGTATAATACGGTAAAATACAGAATTTTTTCTGTATACTTACTGTATACTTAAAATTGTTATCTGGTGAGTTTGTAACAGGGGATTAAATCAATAATGCGAACCACCTATCATACTCATTATATGGTGGCGCCGCATAAAGGAGCGACTGGTGGAATTGATAGCCACGATAACAAACACCATCCTTTTGATACTTATATTCTGGTATCAGATAAACAAGAACAAAGTGCTTTCAGGCCGAATAGTTGAGCAATCCAACCTCCTCAGGGAGACCAAGGACGTTGTTCTTCAGCAAGCTCAGGCCATTGATAGTCAGAAGAAGGTTGTGGATACGGCCTTAGAATATTCAAAGGTGTTCGATGTTGGCAAGCTCGAAACCATGATAAAGCGGGAGGTCGAACTCGACTATAAGCAACAGATGCAGGAAAAAGAACAGGATTATAAGAAAAGGACTAAGGGTATGCAGGTAACCGATAAAGTGTTGGAGGAAGTAGTGATAAGCGCAACAACTCTAACTGCCGAGAAAATAGCCGAACAATACGTCGGACCCCTGGCGGTTGAGCTTGTGATGTTACTGGGTGATGCAAGCCCCGAGAAGAGAAAGCATGCACTCTCCCGAATACCTCTCTCAATCAGTGATACCATTGCCAGCGCGTTAGATAAACTCGATCAGGCAAAGCTGAAGGGCTTCGGTATCGGCGTTCTTTGATGACAGCGCTAACTGAGTGGTAGACTTCTTTGGTCAAAGAAAAGATTCCTCAGATAACAACTCATTGCACCGGACGCGGCGGTATAACCGGCTACTTTCAGCGTCCTATGTAACCTCCTCGGTCTCCCATGTTCCTACCTCCCCTCTTAGCCACGCCGGTGAATTCTGCATTATACAGAAATATTTATGTATAATACGGTAAAATACAGAATTTTTTCTGTACTTTTTGGTCGTAAAATACAGAATTTTTTCTGTATACTTAATTGTTCGCGTAAGGAAAGATGATGGAATCCAAGGCAAATAATCTGCACATCAACCAGAAGAAGCAGATTCGGTCCTTCTCAACGGATCGCGCCGAACTGCGTAAGCTATTGGAGATACTTCAAGAGAGAGCATATGCCGCTGCCGACATAGAGGAAAAGCACCTGAATAGAATTGAAGGCCAGACTGACGAGCAATTCGAGCAGGCCAAAAAAGACCTACGAGAGGGTTTTCGGCTCTTTATCACTGTGTCAGGAACGGATGGAAGAAAACTTACCGGAAGCATTGAGGATATTTTTGATTCACCAAATTTTCCGGAAGACATGAAAGATTTGTTTTTCAATACCGAGACCACCCTTCGGGCTCGCTACAACTATTACCCGAGAAATAAGATGATCCTTTTCATTGATTTCGGCAGGCCGTCTGTACTGAATTTTACCATCTTGCCATCTCAGGAGACGCGGAATGAAAGTAATATCGAAGTGAGTGGTAACGATGTTACCTGGGTTAACGGAGTGTTCCAGGAGTTCGTCAGTTACGTTTCTCGGCATCCCTCCACGCTTCCATGGCTGCACCGCCATACGGTATATGACGTGCTGGTCTGGCTGCTTGGGTTGCCGCTGTCATTTTGGGTTTGCAGCAAGGTCTCTGACTTCATTGAAGTCAACCTCTCCACGTATTCTCCATTCCTTCGAGCAGCGCTTTATGTCTACGTCTTCTTCTTTTCACTGACTTTACTAAGGGTGGCCTTCCACTACGCAAGGTGGATTTGGCCCTTAACCGAGTATAGATGCCTAAGGAACAAGGCGTTGAAACATAAAGCTTTTTTCGCAACCATCTGCTCAGGCATGGGTCTAAGAATCCTGTACGACGTCTTGAAATGGTTGATCAAATGATCGCGAACACCTATAAGGCCTCCCCGTGTCAATAGATAAATCTCTCCTCCAACGAAAAATGTTACTTTTTTTTCGCCCTAACTTACAACTTACCATCTGACTTAATTGCCAACGGCTCCGGCTTTATTTCTTATATCGGTGCAAAA
>JAPLKA010000041.1 GCA_026388315.1 Pseudomonadota bacterium
ACTATTTCAACGTAAAGATCAGAGCAAAGCTGACTAAATAGAAGGGGATGAAGTTCAGAGAAGGACAGGCGATCTTCCCATGAGTCCCTTATTCCCCCATCAAAAATACTAAAGAACCTCGTTGATCCTTGAATATCAAGGTGATAGAATAATGTTAGCCAACAAAATCTATCATCAACGAGGTGAACATATTATGCCACAAGGTATCCTTCCTTACAAGTACGAAGAAGAAAAAAATAACACCGGTATGACTGCATATGCAGGACTTCCTGTCTATCTTGACCTCGCATCTGTCATGGGTCTTACCGATCATATCCGTACTCATATGCATGTAAGAACACAGGGGTGGACCGATGAGCAGATCATCACCTCCCTGATTCTTCTGAACCTTGCCGGGGGAGACTGTGTTGATGACATGAACATCCTGGAAAAGGATGAAGGATTCTGCAAAGTCTTGCAAAGAGTGGAACTGAAGGGATTATCCCGCCAACAGCACAGAGCACAGACAAGACGGTGGAGAAAAGAAAAACATCGTTCTGTTCCATCCCCTTCTGCTATCTTCCGGTATCTGGAAGCCTTCCATGACCCGGGACAGGAAAAGCTCCGGGTGGCAGGAAAAGCCTTTATCCCCTTATCGAATAACTATTTACAGGGTCTTATGAAGATTAACGGGGATTTTATTGCATCAGTACAGAAACACAACCCCTGCACAGAGGCCACCCTTGATCAGGATGCTACCCTGGCTGCAACACAGAAAAAGAATGCCCTCTTCAGCTACGAAGGATACAAAGCCTATCAGCCTTTTACTACCTGGTGGGCAGAACAGCAGCTTATCCTCCATACGGAATTTCGTGATGGCAATGTTCCTGCCGGATATGAACAGCTCCGGGTATTTATCGATAGTCTTGCTATGCTTCCCCCCGGGGTTACGAAGGTATGCCTCCGCTCCGACACCGCAGGGTATCAGCATGATCTCCTTAAATACTGTGAAAAGGGAATGAATGAACGGTTTGGCAGAATAGAATTTGCCATAGGTTGTGATGTCGGGAAAGAGTTCAAAAAGGCAGTCGCTGAAGTGGAAGAATGGAAGCCCTTTATGAAAGAGGTAAAAGGAGAAACGAAGCCGACAGGAAAGGAATGGGCTGAAGTCTGCTTTGTTCCCAACGCAATAGGCCACAGCAAGAATGGTCCCGTCTACCGGTATCTTGCAACCCGTGAACTGTTAAGACAAGAAGAACTCCCTGGTATGGAACAGCAGGAGCTTCCCTTCCCGACCATGTCCCTTGAACAAAAACGCTACAAGATATACGGCATTGTCACCAACAGAGCCATCGACGGGAATGAACTTATCAACTGGTACCATAAGCGCTGCGGCAAATCAGAAGAGGCCCATTCGGTCATGAAAGAAGACCTTGCAGGGGGAATGTTCCCTTCCTCTCTCTTCGGGGCAAATGCCGCCTGGTGGTGGATCATGGTTCTTGCCTTTAACCTCAACACAGCAATGAAGAACCTCGTGCTCAAGAAATCATGGATACCAAAGAGGATGAAGGCAATACGCTTTTCCCTCATCGCTCTTCCCGGGCGGATCATTGAACGTTCACGGGAACTCTTTATCCGCCTGGCAAAGGGGCATCCATCTTTTGAGATATTACTCAATGCACGACAGAGAATTATGGAGTTTGCACCGTCCGGGTAGTAATGCCCGGGCAGAAAGAGACGACGACATAACACGCCGGGAGCACAAGGAGGGCTCTCGTCAAAAAAACGATGCTCAGAGAGGCAAGAATATGTCTGGATGACGGATAATGGCCTGATAGGTCATTTTTGATGCCATTTTTTAATGAGATTTGAAAAATACCTCACCTTTCGGGGTCACCCGGAGGGGTATGAAAAATCAGGTGGTGGATTTAGGATACTGGGAAGACTTGCAAATGTAATTTCATTATACGATAATAATCCAGTGGGTTATCTATGAATAAGAAAATTTTATTTCAGTGCCTTATCAAGGTAGATATAAGCGTAGAAAGGTAAAGGAGGTGCCCATGAAGGGAGAAGAATCAACGTCCCGTGTCACCATTAAGTATGATGTATGCGGCGGAAGGCCATGTATCAGGGGCACGCGCATTGAGATTGCCATCATATTGGACGGGTTGACGGAAGGCATGACGGAAGCGAATATTATTGACCATTACCCTCAGATTACCAGAGAAGACATACGCGCATCTTTAGCCTACGCTGCGGAATTGTCCCATGAGG
>JAPLKA010000042.1 GCA_026388315.1 Pseudomonadota bacterium
CCTGATATTAGGGGTCTGACTTCGGACACGTTGCGAGAGTGGAACGAAAAGGCATGGCTCGACCGATTGGGGCCAATGCTGAAAAACACGCCGGATTTTGATCGCCTATGGAATGAATGGGTGAAGACCTTTCACGGGTGTCGACGGGATTGATATAATGTACCAGATTCGGGAATGAAAAGTGTACCACCTCCGGGTAGCAAGCATGTGGTAATGTCTCCCCTGAAGGGAGGTGTTGCCGATGATTTCCGAGGAGGTATTTATGGACATTATAGCTATGCAGCATTCAGGTTTAAGTGTAAGACAGATTGCTCTTAAACTGGGCCGTCACAGAAATACAGTGAAGAAGCATATTGAGAACAAAGAGTTCCCTCATTACCATAAGCATAAACGAGGCGTAAGCATTCTGGAACCATATAAGCAGATCATCAATGGCTTCCTTGACCAGGATGACTACCAGGCAACCTGGATTTTCGATAGAATCAAAAGGATCGGATACCCCGGCGGCTACGATACGGTAAAACATTATGTCGGTACTATCAAAGAACAGAAGACTCAGTTGGCGTATATCCGTTTTGAGACGGAACCGGGACTCCAGGCCCAGGTTGACTGGGGCGATTTCCAGATTCAGGGATCTGATGGGAAGACAAACACTATTTATGCCTTTGTAATGGTTCTCGGTTATTCCCGGGCCATGTACATCGAGTTTGTAGAGCGCTGTACCCTGGATGTTTTTATGGATTGTCATATCAATGCGTTCCGTTATTTTAAGGGCATTCCGGCAGAGACTTTGTACGATAACATGAAAAATGTGGTTATCGGCAGAGAGAATGGCAAACCGGCTTTTAACATCGAATTTTTCTACTTCGCCCATCATTATGGTTTTTTACCCTTGGTTGCCCCACCCTATAGTCCATGGGTGAAAGGAAAAGTGGAGCGGCCCATACATTATGTCCGTGAGCGCTTCTGGCGGGGACATGACTTCAACTCCATTCAAAAAACCAACGAGGATGTTATCGCCTGGCTTAATGACACAGCCAATGGCCGGATTCATGGTACTCACCGTGAACCTGTCGACGAGAGATGGGCGAAGGAGATCCCCTGCTTGAAGAGTCACCCGCCTGTAGACTATGACACATCTCTGAAGGTTTTCCGCAAAGTGTATAAGGACTGCCAGCTTTCCTATAACGGCAACCGGTATTACGTTCCCTATCATGTAGTCGGCAAACAGGTGATGATAAAGATCAAGGGAGATCTGCTACGCATTTACCATGACCAGGAACTTTTGGCCAGTTACCGGGAACCGAAAACGAAACACAATCTCATCGGCGATCCTCATATCTATGAGCAGCTAAAACATGACAAAGAGCAGTTAAACCGCAAATACGGCCGTCACAAGGGCAAGGCCACACGGGGCCTGGTCAGCAACAGCTTATATGACGACGTCAGTTACCGGCCCCTTGCCGAATACGAAAAATATGCTCAAGGAGGTGTTCTATGGAACAGTTGACCTATGAACGCCTGCAGGATAATCTAAAGAGGTTAAAACTGACCAGGGCCGCCGAAGTCCTTGATCATACCGTGATGCAATCGGAAAATAACGAAGTCTCTTATCTTTCTTTCCTGGACCACCTCCTGGAAGAGGAAGTGGCCAATAAGGAAACGAGAAGAATCCACACAGCCATGAAAACGGCCGGGTTACCAACAGCCAAGACCATCGAGGAATATGACTTCTCCTTTCACCCCCAATTGGATAAAAAAATAGTCATGGAGCTTTTTGATCTGACCTTTATCTCGAAACATGAGAATGTCATATTCCTGGGGCCTCCAGGCGTGGGGAAAACCCATCTGGCCATCTCGCTCGCCATCAAGGCATGCTGCCATGGGTTTAAGGTTTACTTCACCACCATGAACGCCTTGATCGGCAAACTGAAGGAAAGCCAGGCTACGGGGAAAGCCTATCTGAACTCTTCCCTGGTTATCGTTGACGAAGCTGGCTATCTCCCCGTGGACAGCCGTGAAGCATATCTCTTTTTCCAGTTCGTCTCCTATCGCTATGAGAAAAGCTCAACAATCATCACTTCAAACAAAAGCTTTGCCGACTGGCAGGAACTCTTCGGAGACCCCGTTATTGCTACGGCCATCCTTGACCGGCTCCTGCATCACAGTAAGGTTGTTAACATCAAAGGACATAGTTACCGATTAAAAGAACATGCCTTTAATCAAAAAGTTCTTCAACCACAAGGAGGTGAAATCGTGAACACTCTGCCAACTTAAGAAGTTTCGTATTGGTTATGGGTGGTACACTTTTCAATTCCCATAAATGGTACACATTTAAATCCTATTGACAACGGGTTGGTAGAGGATATGAAATGAGAGGGGGCGTAATTGGGGTCGGACCAAGCCCTTTAAAAGCAGTGTTGAGTTCTGAGTTTTGAGTGTTGAGTTATAAAAACTAACCCATTGAAATAAGGAGTTTTATGCATGGAAAATGGCCAATTTTAGGGCTTGAAGTGCTGTTTTTACCTA
>JAPLKA010000043.1 GCA_026388315.1 Pseudomonadota bacterium
AGCCGGAGAGAATGCCTGTTACCTGCTCCTGGCATTTATCTCACTGAAGATGGAGATGAACTGGAGAACAACGAAAATAGGGAAGGTACGTCCTAATTTGCCCCTCTATAAAAAATTTACACAATTATGTTGACAGTACCGAAATAAAACGTTGCACCGGCGTTTACCTTCGCCTCAGCCCACACCTCTCCGCCATGTCGATTGATAACACGTTTTACAATTGCCAATCCAATACCCGTCCCTTCAAACTCGTCAGAGTTGTGAAGCCGTTCAAAAACTTCGAATATCTTTTGGGCATGATCCATTGAAAAACCCACTCCGTTGTCTTTGACATAATAAACATGTTTTTCAGGTTCAACCCGTCCTCCCACCTCTATGAATATTTTACCCTTGGGTTTACTATACTTGATAGCGTTGCTTAAGAGATTGGAAACAACCTGTCTCACCATCGCACCATCTGCACGTGACTTTGATAATGGTTTTATGTTCAGTTCGATTTCACATTCCGTGTATATCGCCTTGAGCTGTTCAAAAGCCTCTCTTACAATTTTATCCATATCAACAGACGAAATCTCGATATTTTTACGCCCTAAGCTGAAAAAAGCAAGGAGATCATCAATGAGCTCTCTCATTTGTATCGAACTTTTGTTTATCATTGCGAGGGACTGCTGTCCTTTTGTATCCAGAATGCTGGTATATTGCCTGAGCAATCTGTGGGAGAGGCCTTCGATTGCAATGACAGGCGTCTTCAGGTCATGAGATACAGAGTAGTTAAAGGTTCTCAATTCCTGATTGATAGTTTCGGTTTCTTTGATATGTTGTCCGAGTTTCTCATTTAAACTTTCCAGTTCTGCCGTTCTTTCCCTGACCCTCCTTTCCAGTTCATCATGGGCTTTCTTAAGCGCCCTTTCTGCACGTTTTTGCTTTGTAATATCAGAGAGCATCACAATATATCTGCCCTCATCAAGGTAATATGGTCTGAATTCAACCTCTTTTTTCTTTCCATTTTTACACACAATAGTGAATATCTGTAAAACACCTTTTCTGGTAATATCGTTCTTCCATGCCCGGATAACATTTTCTCTGTAGTTTTCGTCGGGATATACCTTACGAAACCAGTCACGCCCTGTGGGGACATCTTCAAACGTATAACCTGTAATCCTCGTGAATTCCTCATTCATGTAAAGATACCTTCCATCCCTATCCATCATTACAACACCATAAGGCGCCTTCTGTAAAATTGAGAAAAAGGTTTTTCTTTCCTTTTGGAGAAGTATATCTAACTTCTTCTTTTCGGTAATATCATCGACCATCTCAATCGCTGCAACAATATTACCATCATTATCTTTCAGAGGGGATGAAACGATCCTGTAACGTATGCTTTCTTTTCCCGCAGGAGTATCGGTAACTGACTCGTAGACCTGACCGTCCAAGAGCGTTTTATACGTCGGACAGTAAGAACAAATGGCATCTCTCGGTGGATTATTGAATGCCTTATAACAAACCGGATTTTTTGAGGTATCGATATCTGGGAACCACTTCTTCATCTGATTGTTCAGGGAGAGGATTTCCATGTGCGGGCTGATGAGTGCAACGCCTACGCCTATATTGTCGATAACACCACTGTATCTCTCTTCTAACTCCCTCAGCCCATCTACTGCACTTTTTCGCTCAAGGCCAAGCCGTTTTATCTCACATATAAGCTGTTCTTTTGTCTTATCTTCATAGCCCATCACATGTTCCTATACCAAAGTATAGCATATTTATTATGTTTTAGGATTTTAAGAAATGAATGTCTTACTTCATATCCCAGTCGTTCACATAGAATGGATTAAACTGGTCTGATGGGATCTGAACAGGCTTCATATGTGAGGATCTCCATTTCATCCAGAACCTTCCCGATACAACAACACCGAGTGCAAAGAAGGCCTGCACACTATACTCAACAAGCTGACCAGGGTTATGGAATATCTTTTCCACCATCGGGTCTTCCATAATCATGCTGCCCGCAACTTTACCGAGAATAGCGGCTCCAATCCATATAATAACCGGGAATCTTTCCATAAGCCGTGAAAGGAAACTGCTCGCAAGAATCACAATGGGGATGCTCATGCCAAGTCCGATAACAAGAAGGGTGAGATTCCCCCTGCTTGCCCCGGCCACAGCGAGAACATTGTCTACGCTCATGACAAGGTCGGCAATGAGAATTGTTGTTATAGCTTTCCAGACATTTTTTACATTATTTTCTGCATTTCCCTCAGCGCCTTCTTCCAGGAAAAGTTTTACTGCAATCCAGGCAACAAGGATACCACCTGCAAGCTTCATAAAGGGAATATCAAGGAGCTTTGCCGCAAAAAAGGTAAGCACAATGCGCAGCAGCACCGCAATGCCTGTACCATAGAGAATCCCCTGCTTTCTCTGCTTATCCGGAAGGGATCGTACTGCCATGGCAATGACTACTGCGTTGTCTCCAGAAAGGACAATATTAACAAGCATAATGCTCAGAAGCGCAACAGCAAATTCCATATTAAAGGAGAAGTTGAAAAGGTGTCCTATATCCATTATATCCTCCGTAGGATGCGAATTAACTTATTCATGCAATAGTTATAACCGCTTTGCAGTTTTTTATGAATCGGGCGATTCCTGATTAAAGTGCGGGATTTACCTGAAACTAAGGGTGTATAAGGAGGAGTATAGGTAGGGGAAAAGATAGCGTTGCATATCAAATGCAAGTGCTATACGAAAAGATTCTTTGAAAAATTATATTTTAAAGATTTATAAAATATGATGAATGCTTGGAATCATTAAAGAAAAATGGCGGAGGGAGTAGGATTTGAACCCACTTTACCCCTTGATATCATTGACTCTACGAGTGAAATAAAACAGAAATAGAACAGAGTGTGGTTAACCTGTTTTTATGTTTCGTAAAGAAATAGAGAAGAAAACAAATTTTTGGAAAGTAGTCAATGTCACCCGCACCTACTGGGGGAATACATCACCCACGCACTATAAAAATATAATTATTTAGAACACCTACAACTAAACAGATTCAGTTAAATAAAATGCTAAGGATTACCGATTGAAACGAAGCATAACGCCTTTTTTATATCCAGATTCTAACATAGAAACTGGACCGGTTTTGTGGGGCAGGTCGCTTGACATATAAAAATGACATAGGGTAATCTGTAGTTATGGACCTCATACAAAACTGTGACAGGGCGGATACCCCCGACAAATGCTCAGGGGAAACGCTCTTCATAAGGGATATGCAATTTCCGGGGGTGCTCGATGCAGTGACCGTCTGCTCCGCTTCACGAAGGGCGAACATACTTAAGGTAGAACTGCCGGAGATGCCGAAGGGATACTTCACGGTTGACGCCTCGGATATCCCGGGCAGAAACCATGTCGTTTACTTTCGCGACCCCTGTCCTTATTTTGCCGAAGGCCGGGTCAACTACATAGGACAGCCGATTATGCTGGTGGTTGGTCCAGATATCCGTCTGGTGCGCAAACTGGCCGGGGAAGTCTGTATCGAATACGACGAGATACCGCCAATCAAAACTATAGACGATGCCCTTTCGGGTAATTTCCCCCCTTTACACAAAGACAATAATGTATATGCAGAAGAGGCGTTCCATTACGGGGAGGTGGAACAGGCATTTTCCGAGGCCGCGGAGATTTTCGAGACTGTAACCCTGACCGGCTATCAGGAACATCTCTACATGGAACCGCAAGGGGTCGTAGCCGTGCCTGATGGCGACCGCATTACGGTCTATGCCTCAACCCAGGGACCGCACGCCGTGCGTTTGACCCTTGCCGGGGCATTCGGGTGGGACCCGGGACGGTTTCGCGTGTGCCAGACCCCTGTTGGCGGGGGGTTTGGAGGAAAGATAGAGCTGCCGCTCATCCTCGCGGGGCACGCCGCCTTTGCCGCCCTGAAATGCGGCAGGCCAGTCAGGTTGGCATATTCACGGGAAGAGGACATGCTTGCGACCACCAAGCGCCATCCGTCCAGAGCGGTTGTCCGCACGGCCCTGAATAAAGAAAAACAGATAACTGCCATTGACATCGATGTGGTTTTCCAGGCCGGCGGATATGCCTTGTCCTGCGGAATGGTTCTTGACAACGGGTTGAAAAAGGCGACCGGCGTCTATCATTTTCCAGCCGCCAGAGTCAGAGGCCGGGCAGTGGCGACAAATAACCCCATGGGCGGAGCATTACGAGGGTTTGGCGCGCCGCAGATTTTCTTTGCCCTTGAGACCCACATGAACGCCCTGGCCCGTAAATTAGGTGTGGATCCGTTGGCCTTCAAAGCAAATTATTTCATTCGTCAGGGCAACCCTACCCTGACCGGCGGCACGTATCACTTCCATGTTTCGCTTCCTGAAGTTGTGGAAGCGGTAAAAAAAATATCCGATTACAAGAACAGGATTACCTCGCTGCCCAGGGCTCATACCAGGCTATTCGGCATAGGCCAGGCATTGTTCAACTTTGGTGCCCCATTTTCCATAGATTCCAAAATGCCTGCAGGAAATCGGTCAGGCACAATCATGTCCTTGGGATTACTCAAGTGTGAAAACGGGACAATAGAGATTCTTTCAGAATTGGTAGACATGGGCCAGGGCCTTCACACCGTCTTTCGCAAGATTGTTGCAAAAACACTTGATATTCCTATTGAACGGGTTGCATACGACAATGTTGATACGGATCACGTGCCTCCATTCACCATCACAGGCGCATCCATGTCTGTGGTAGCCATCGGGCGCACACTCAAAAATGTAGCGGAAAAACTAAAACCTCGCCTGAATGAGCCTGGCGAGATACGCATAATCGAACAATATCAGCAACCTCCCCATGTAAATTGGGATGCGGCAAAACAACAGGGCGATCCCTTCCATTCATATGTATGGGGGGCGGTTATCGCCGAGGTGGAGGTGGACACCGTCACCTGGCAGGTCCTGGTGCGTCATCTCTGGATGGCTATTGATATAGGAACAGCCATAGACAGACGCATCGTGCGCGGGCAGATAGACGGCGGCGTTATGCAGGGATTGGGCTATGCCCTACTCGAATCGATCCCTCCGGATACGATGATTGCATCTTTGGCCGATTACATTATTCCCACATCTCTTGATGCCCCGGCTATTGAAAGCATCCTTGTGGAAAATCTTTATCTGGAAGGGCCTTACGGCGCGAAATGTACAGGCGAACCTCCCCTTGTCGGAATGGCCCCGGCCATAGCCGATGCTGTTGCCAACGCTTGCGGTGTTGAGATTACACAATTGCCGATTTCCCCTGAATATTTGATGAAAAGGGTGATTGAAAAACCATGACTGTATCCATACCATTTGAGCTGAATGGCGTTCCGGTAGAGGCCGATGCCTCTCTGGAGACACGTCTGGTGGATGTACTACGCGAACAGTTCAAACTTACCGGAACAAAAGAGGGCTGCGGCGAGGGTGAATGCGGAGCATGTATGATCCTGCTCGACGGCCAGCCGGTTCTTTCCTGTATTACAGCGGTGGGCGCTGTGCGCGGCAGGCAGGTAACCACAATCGAGGGGTTGAGATCAACAACGGGCTTTGCCGTGCTTTCCCAGGCCTTGAATGATGCCGGGGCAGTTCAATGCGGATTCTGCACACCGGGGACGATTGTTACTGCATACGCATTGTTGAGGGATTTTCCGATGCCTGATGAAAAGACCATCCGTGAGGCTCTTGCGGGCAATCTCTGCCGCTGCACCGGGTACAACATGATCGTGGAGGCCGTCACTTTGGCGGCCCAAAAAAGGGGAGATGCATGGTAACCGGCACAACTTCATGCCCGGAGACAATCGAGGCAGCGGCCAAAGCTAAGGCGGACGGAGCTATATTGTACGCCGGGGGTACGGATGTCATGCTGCGTTATGCCCAGGCTATACGAACCGGCCAGACCGTCCCATTTGTTTTCCTGAATGTGGTGAACGGGCTTAAAGACGTGGTGGTCGGCGGATCGAAAACCCGTATCGGCGCGATGATTACCATGTCCAAAATAACACGGCATCCGGACATCCCCGATCTGTTGAGGCAGGCCTGCGGTGTGGTAGGCTCTCCAGCCCTGCGCAACGTTGCAACTCTTGGCGGCAATATCTGCACGGCCTCGCCTGCAGGCGACAGTCTGCCAGCATTGTGTGTCCTTGAGGCCCTTGTGGAACTGCGGTCGCCGACAAAAACACGGATTGTGCCCATTGATAAATTTATTTCCGGCCCCAAAGAAACAGTTTTGGCGCCGGACGAACTTCTTGTCGCCGTAATAATCCCGGATAACAACCTGAAATGTTTTTATCACCGCAAGGTCAGTTCAAGAACGGCAAACGCCATAACAAAGGTCTCCATTGCCGCGGCAACAACGATAGAGGACGGAATAATAAAAGACATTCGCCTGGCCTTTGGGGCAGTCGGCCCGACAGTCATCAGATGTACCTCGCTTGAACAGGAACTTAAAGGCATATCTGCAGACAAGCTTCCCAAAACGATGCCGCATTGGAAACACCAGGTGGCGAAACTGATTGAGCCGATAGACGATCTACGATCAACCGCTCAATACCGCTGCATCATTGCATCAAACCTTTTTGAGGAAATAGTGAATGCCATAAATAAACGAGTGCCGGAGCATTCCGGCTTAATATGACACATCCCAAAAGCCTTTACAGCAAAGAATTTATAGTCATAAACATCATTTTTTTCATTACCGCAATGGTAATGGCAATCTTTTTTCGCCTTCACCCTTACCTTGAATCCATTAATATCAACCCGGCATGGATCGGCCCCATAATGTCTGCAGATTCCATGGCGGGGATGTTTCTGCAGCCTGTCTTCAGTTTGATGCTCACCGCAGGCAATTCAAAGAGATGGATGTACCTCGGCATCTCATGGATAATAGTTTCCTTGTTGCTTTATAACATCTATTTTACCGCGCCCGCCCTTATTGCGATAAGGATACTTCAGGGAACAGGGTTTGTCTGCGTGTCATCGGCAATAATGGCCCTTATAGCAGAATACATCCCCGTAGAAAAAAGCGGGCAGGCATTCGGTTTTATTACATCAGCGAGGCTTCTGCCGTTTGCCCTTATGCCGCCCGTGATGGGCTATTGCTTCAGCGGGACAGACGGCTTCATCACAGCGCTCAGGTATTCCGTTGTTATTATGGCATGCGCAATGGCGATACTTTTTTTGCTTAAACCCGCTTACTCACCGGGTGAAAAACAAAGAGCCTCCAAACGCCTGACCAAAGAAGAGATACTGGGCAATTTCGGGGACCGGGGCGTCCTGATGCTGCTTTTGATAAACATATTGCTCTACACCGGCTATTCAATGGCGTTCTTCTTTCTGGCGGGGTACTGCAGTTCTAAAGGGATAGCAAATCCCGGCCTGTTTTTTACCATAGCGGTATTAGTAATGATCGCGGTCAGGTTTTCCTTCGCCGTATTGTTTGACAGATTCAGCAAGTTTGCAATAACGGCCGTCTGCATGGTAGGTCTTGCCGCATGTTATTTATCTCTGCCTTTTGTTACAGGAAAGGCCGGTTTTTACACAATCGCTTTTTTTACAGGTCTCGGATGGGGGATCGCCATGCCTCTCCTTCTGGCTGTAATGTTCGACATATCGCCGCCGTCTTTCAGAGGTCTCAACTTGAACATGTCGGTTGCCATGGTGTTTGTGGGTTTTTTTGTCAGCCCCCTTGCGGGCGGCTTTATACTTGAAAGATCGGGCTACGATATGCTCTTTTATTTCTGCGGGATATTGAGCGTTATTGCCTTCCCTCTGATTATGCTTGCAAGGAGGAGTCGTGTCATCGGATGAAAGATACGAAATAGAAGAAGGGCAGAAATTTGTAATAGATATGTTCCGGAACGAAGACGCGGAGGGCGTCTCGCGCCTTTTCAGGACCGTTTATGGCGAGGACTATCCTGTAAAACTTGTTTACAATCCGGCAGCACTTATAGAGGCGCTCGATAAAAGGGAGAATATACCTGCCGTTGCCCGCACCGGAAAAGGGGATATTGTCGGCTATAGCGCGCTTTACCGGTCTGCGCCCAACCCCGGTCTTTACGAGATCGGCCAGGGCCTGGTGCTGCCTTCCTATCGCAGTGGGGGCATAATTTCAAAAATAAACTTTTTTCTCTACGATGCCTCCTCGAGACAAAACATAGATGCCGTATTCGGCGAGGCGGTCTGTAATCATGTATATATGCAGAAAAGCGGGGCAGGTGTTATCGGAAACGATACGGAAACCGCGATCGAGATCGATCTCATGCCTGCCGAGGTATATGTCGCAGAAAAAAGCTCCTCGGGCAAGGTGGCGGCAATATCTATGTTTGCGATTTTTAATCAAAGTCCACAGACCTTATATATCCCGAAGATATATAAGGCACCGTTTAACTACATTCTCTCTACAAAAAACATCAGGCTAAACGATAAGCATACATTTCTTGAATCCTCCGGGGTTGCACCTGTGGATATAATATCCGAATATAAATCTCAGACCTTCGATTTTGCAAAAGTAGCTCGCATCGCTTTTTTTGAGGCAGGCGGGGATTTTGAAACAATCTTTGAAAAGATCGAGGAAGATATACTGCTTCAGCGCATTATGGTAATCCAGGTATGGCTTAAGCTAACAACCCCCTGGATAGGCAGCATTGTCGATATGTTAAGGGGAAAGGGGTACTTTCTGGGCGGGATTCTGCCCAGGTGGTTCGGAGGCGACGGCATGCTCATGCAAAAGGTCATAGGGCGACCGAACTGGGAGGGGATTAACCTGTATTCGGAACGTGCCCGGCAGATATTGCGTTTCATAAAAGATGACTGGCAGAAGACTTCTGCCGGTCAATAAATTCAGGAGGATATCCATGCAGAATTTTCTTGATCGCACATTTCCTATACTGGGAGAGGAAGGGCTTAAGGCGCTTTCGACCCCGCTTATCACCCTTTCGGGGCTTGGCGGAGTCGGCGGCGGAACATTTTTGAATCTTGTCCGCTGCGGGGTAAAAAGGTTTCGGCTGGCGGAAAACGGTATTTTTGACCCCCCTGACATGAATCGTCAGGCAGCGGCTTTCGCTTCGACTATCGGAATGCCCAAGATTGAGGTATACGAAAGGCTTGCCCGCGAGATCAATCCTGAGATCGAACTCGAACTCTTTCCCGAAGGACTAACCGTCCGTAATATTGAGCGGTTTCTCGAAGGCAGCGATGTCCATGTGGGTGTGATAGATGTAGAAAAAGGCACGGATGTAAAGGCGATGGAATCCGAACTTGTCAGAAGATACAATATTCCTCTGTTTACTGCCGGGGTCTTTGGATTCGGCGCTACAATGATTGCATATCACCCTGAAGGCATGCCAGCTACTGAATTCTGGGGATTGATGGCGAAAAAAACTACAGGGAATTCTGTTTTTCCATCCTTTCTCATTGACAGGTTCGATAAAACCGTGATGGAGCGGGTGAAAAACGCTGTCAAAACGGGTAAAATAGCCACAACAAGCGTCGGCGGCACACTGTCGGGAACCATCCTTGCATCGGAGGTATTGGCATACCTCCTGCGCGGGACAGATATTGTAAACCGCGAGATTATCTTTGCCCCCAAGTTCATTGTAATTGATCTTTTGCGGCTTACTATGGAAGTAGTTGATATTACTAAATAAAGGAGAGATCCATGAACTTACCGAAATACCCGGCCTTACAATACCGCTGGCAGATTAAAGACACAGACACAGGGGCGCAACTCGTATATTTCGGCCTGCGTAACCCGCCCAACCATACGAAAAACATAATACCCCTGCCGAGTGAGCTTGCCGACAGTCTGCGGTTGCTTAACGGCAAGACCGCGAGCAATGATCTGCCGTCTTCCCTTACCGGCAGTGAAATATATGCCCGACTGGTTTCTGAAAAGATTGTTGTGGAGGCGGATAAAGTACACAAGCCATCCTCAAAAGAACATTACCGGGAGTGTGTGCGCTGCGTTACCAACGACTACATCCTCCCCGGATTGGAGTTTGACGAAAACGGGCTCTGCGCATTCTGCCAGTGTTATGAACAGGCGGAAAAATCAGGCCGGGGGTCGTTGATGCAGGAAGGCGCGACAGACGATGAATTGCTCAAAATTGCCGCTGAAAACACCCGTTCGCGCTTTGATGTCATGGTTTTATATACGGGCGGCAAAGACTCCACATACCTGCTCTGGTATCTGGCCAAAAAGCTCGGGCTGCGCGTGCTTGTCGCTTCGTGGAATATGCCATACACCAACGATACGTGCAGAGAAAACATGCGCCGGGCCATGCGTCTCCTCCCGGATACGGAATTTATTGAACGTACCATGCCCTGGAATGTCGTCCGGCAGGCAATGCACAACCAGTTTGAATATACCGGCCTCCCATGCCTCTGCCCTATGGCTGCCCATGCGCTCTTTTATCCCCTCGCCGCACAGGAAAAGATACCTGTGATTATGCACGGGGTCGAAGAGGTGCAACTGGCTGTGATGAATTATGTGATGACAGAGATCAAATCGGGACAGCCCCAAAAGGAACAAGCCCCCGATTTCCGCGCCAATACGCTGAACTTTCTGCGGCTCCTAACTAAACAGCCTGTCCATGCACAACCCTACGCCCTGAATGCCGATCTCTTCCGGTACATGCCTTCCGTCAAAAAACAATTACCCGCTGTGTACATGCCGCTGGACGATATTGTAGCGCAGGCGGAAAATAATCCGGATATGTCTATCCCTGAATTGCGCCGCCTTAAAACCAACACCACCTACGGTTCGTGGGCCGAGGTTGCCGAGCTGATAAAAAAGGAGATGGACTGGCAGATGCCGTCGGAGCAAAAAGCATTGCTCCATACCAGCTGCCGCATAGAAAAGGTCAAGGATTATTGCCAGTTCCAACGCTTCGGGGCGGCTCGAAGCGTCACATTCCCCCAGTCGGTTGTAGAGCTTGGCGCAGGCGTCTATTTCGGACTCATCTCCCGGCAGGACGCATTGATGGAGTTGCAGGAGACAGGTTATTACAACAAGCCGGAGATTCTTTCATCACTACTTGATGATCTGGGTATTGACGCCGATCGGGCGTCCGGCGAGATCCCCTGGTCTCTGGGCAGATGCGCCGGGTGTTCCCAACAGGGTTCCTGATAAAGAGGAGAGAAAGATGAAAAAGACCCTGCTACTACTCATCGGGTTCGGTTTCCTGATATTTCAAACCGGCATCGGTGAGGCAACAGCCGGTTCACGCTGTACCGATCCCAACAACGCTGTGTCAGCCTATTTTCAGGCAATTAATGCAGCGCCGCAGGAATTGAAAGATAGAATCCGCAGCTTTCCGAAGGGTGCGGATATTCATAATCACCTGCCTGGTTCAGTCATGCCGGAAACCTATATCAATATGGGTATAAAAGACCGTAATTGCTATGGAACCGATCTAAATGACAAGACTATGCTCAGGATCATCCCCAATACCGGGACGCCCGATTCATGCCCTCCGGGAAGTTCCCCTTTATCCGGGATAAATGCTGCCGATCATCAAAGGCTTGTAAGATCGCTTTCCATGTACAAATACCCTTATACCGACATCCAATCAGGCCACGACCAGTTCTTTGCCGCATTCGGCCGTCTTGGGGTGGGATACGGCTCAAAAAATATAAATATCATACTGGGAGACATGCTGGCAGAGATGTTAAGGCACGCCAGAGCGGACAATATATCATACGTGGAGACGATGACGTATTTTCAGACGGGGGCGATAGCTGGCCTTGCGGATAAGCTAAGGCAAAAATATCCCGGCAACTCTTACTATACCGGGACTGCCCATTATGGCGAAATGCTTGATTTTCTACAGAAATCAGGGCTGCCGGATGCCGTCAACGCGGCAAGGTCGGATATTGCGACATATATTGATAACGCAAAAAATGCTCTCAGATGCGGTTCCCCGGAGCAGGACAAGGCATGCCTTGTCTCTTATGCCCTCATCGCGGCTGTCAACCGCGCTAGCAGCATAAGAGGCAACCCCGGAACGCCCGATCTGCCCGGGATATTCACCCAGACGGCGTTCTCTTTCCTTCTGTCTCTTAAAGATAAAAACGTCGCGGGTATAAATCTGGTGGGTGCGGAAGATTCACCAATTTCCATGCAGACATTCAAGACAGTCATGCAGTTCTTCAGCTTCTTCAATTCCAGATTTAAGGATGTAAATATCGCCCTTCATGCAGGCGAACTTACCCCATGTTTTATAGAGGCTGGAAACCCGGCATTTAAGGAACATCTTGCCGGCTCTATCAGGGCAGGGGCAAAGCGACTGGGACATGCCGTATCTATTGCATACCTGAACCCGGCTGACATGAAAGAGGTCATCGACTTGATGAAGGTAAAAAACATTCTTATAGAGTCGCCGCTTACAGTCAATGCGCAGATATTGGGCGTTGCCGGCAACGAACACCCCTTTTCCTCATACTGGAGGCACAATGTCCCTGTAGCATTCGCAACGGACGATGAGGGTATTTCATATGCTTCCTCCACAGATACCTGGGTTTACTCATTTATGCAATATGATTTTATGGACTATAACAGCATGGTCAGGCTTGCCCGTAGTAGCCTCCAGCATAGTTTCGCCCCCGGCGCCCCGCTTTGGCAGGACGTGCCTGCGGCAAAGATCGCCCCTCAGTGTCAGGGCGCATCGCCGGGCATCCCCAATCCGCCGGAGCCGTGCAGATCATTTCTGGCCGACAGCAAAAAGGCAAGGTTGCAGTGGAATTACGAGGCGACCCTTAACGATTACACGAAACAATACGGCAAAGATCTGAAAAAAACCAACAATTACTGACACAAGGAAATAATATGACTGACAACACCGCATAGTCCGGCGGCAGGGTGGAAACTAAAGCACGATAGAGCATATTGCCTGAAGTGCACGCTCAGAATTGATACGTTCATTCATAAAGACACCTTGAACTTGTTGTCATATGGTATTTAGACCTTCTTTGTTCACTTCGTCTTTAATTCTTCACATTTAATATAACTATATGGTTTTTTTTCTAAAATCTCATACCATACCAATGCTAAAAACATCCAAAATACCCCTTTATAATGGGTATTTTTACTTTTCTAAATGGTATTTGTTGATATTATGCAAAATAACCAATTTGTCATAATACAGGTTTTTCTGCACTTGGGCCAATTAATTTATAGTGATCCCCTGTCATACGAAAAACCTTAAAACCGAGACGGTTATGTGTTCACTGACGCTGATTGATCCACCCCAAACACTTTATATTGTATCCAGAATGTGCTTTTATTAAAGAAAATAATTATGCTTGTCATTGCGGAAATGCCTTTGGTGAGGATTACCGAACGAAAGCACAGACAATTCGTTAAATATCAAAGTTGAGACTTTCAGGAAGACAGCATCAGTTTTTTAGCATCTTCACTTACCTGCAACTTGAAATGGCAATCACTGTCCTGAGTATGTCCGTGTCCTTAAAACCTACAATAGAAAATGGTAACATTGAAAGATAGGGATGTGAGGGACATCAAGAAGGTGAACATCAAAGAACTGTCAGATTCAATAAACACAAAGAGCAAAACCCAGAAGAACATAATGGATGGTCTAAGGGCATTTATGAACTGGTTACACTATAACGGCATAATTGAAACAGTTCCGCCCTTCCCTTCCATTGAAATAGACGATGCAGATGTTAAATATGCCCTCGATGTTTCTACGCAGATGGAACAACTAAATAAGATACCAGAAATGCACAGGGATATATTTATATTTGAAGCTGATACAGGATTACGTCCAAGCGAGGTATGTGCGTTGAAGGTTAAAGACTTCAGCATTGCACAGGGTGTTGTTTTAATACAGAGAACATTCAGCGGTAAGCATTTAAGAGAAAAAACAAAGCAGAAAAAAAAGAAATTATTGCCCCTTACAGAACGACCCTTAGAAATAGCAACAAAGCACTTACAGGGAAAACACCCTGATGCATTTTTGTTTATCAACCCTATAACGGGTAGGCATTATACCCGACATACTCTGGGAGATTATTGGAACAGGTATGTTGACGTACCTCTTTCGCATTATGACGGCACTCGTCATAGTTTTTGCACTCAACTTGTTGATGCTGATGTGAACCCATTACAAGCGAAAGAACTTATGCGTCACTCATCCCTGAAGTCGACCGAAAATTATTATCATGGCAATATAAATGTACTTAGATTAGCACTAAATAAAAGAGCAAAAATCATATCCCTGAGCATGGATAGAACAGAAATAGAACAGAAGGTTGGCAAGGGTTAACTTATTGAAATTACTATAATAGAATGGCGGAGGGAGTAGGATTTGAACCCTCTCCGATGCCCTATTATCAACGTTTTCCTTTAAGCTTAGAAACGGAAAGGAAACGAGATCATTTAAGTAAATTAGAAATAACGCACAAAAAAAGACAAATAGAAAGCCACCGGGACTCTTTGGCGGGTGTCCGGTGGCCTGTTGAAGGGCTCCACAATCCTGACATGGGGGAAAGGAAGTGGAGACCATGTCAAGTATAACATGCTTTCCCAATCTGTCAACAACCATTTCAGACTCTAAACCATCGATACAAGAAAAAAACAAGGAAACCTTTTCATACCCTTCAAAAAGGCATAGGGGTGAAAAGAGGTCCGTTCCTGTAGTGGACGATCATGATGGTAATAGTTCCCACGCAAGCACTGTGCCGGAGGTTTTTACCTCGGCGCGGGGCTTGCCGGGGGTGAACGCTGCCAACGTTAAGAAGGTCTTTACTTCACTTGATTATAGGAACACTCAAGCAGAACAACGTGAAAAAGCAGAACAACGTGAAAAAGATTATGCAAAATATTTTTCTAAAATAAAGCCTGATGTCGATTTATATAAATTCAAAACTATTCTTTCTGGTGATGTATTAGAGCTTTATGAATATGAAGGTCTTCAAAGAAACAAAAAAGGTAAGGCAAAGAAACACAAAGAAAAAGAAGAAGAAAGCATTGAGGAGAAGACAGAAGAACAAAAACAGGAAATAAGAAAAAAGAGCATATCAAGGGCAAGCAAACATATAAAACGGACTATAAATGCAAATGTGGGTAAATGGGGGCCTGAATTACCTAAGTTTCTTACCCTTACATTCGAGGATCATATAACCGATTTTGAGACAGCTAACTACGAATTTAAAAAGTTTCATCAACGGCTATCGTATCGTATTGGCTATAAGCTCATATATACTGTTGTCGTTCAATTTCAAGATGGAGAAAGAAAGGGAGGTATAGAGGGCGGTCGCGGAGGTGTCATTCATTTTCATGTTGTGCTGTACAATATGCCTTTCATACCTTTCGAAAAACTTAAAGAGTTATGGGGTCAAGGTTTCCCCTTTATTAATGCTATCCATCACGTAGACAATTTGGGGGCCTATGTTGTGGGGTACATGTGTAAAAAACTTGATGATGTGCGTTATGACGGACAAAAGCGGTATTTTTCAAGCCGGGGGCTTCATGAACCGTTAGAGATTAAATCATCACGTCCTATTGACCTTGGAGAATTCACAGAAGATCATAAGGTTTATGAAACGTCCTTTGAGAATGAGTATACAGGCGTTATTCATTACAAACAGTACAACCTTAAAAAGAAGCTTGTATGTAGAAAATGTGAGGTGTTAGGTTCAACATCAATAGAAAAAGATACCTTACGGTTTAACGGCTGCATGTAGGCGGGCGTTTATACCGTTAAAACTTTTTGGGATAAAAACATAAGGATAATTATAAAGGTTTATTTTATTGTTATCCGTTTTTATAAAAGTTTTAATTGTATGCCCGCCGTAATCGAGCCGTTTAAGGTATCTACCTTATAAAAAGGTCTTTATGGTTTCATCGCTTTAATTCGTTTACATACAGGGTATATGGAGAGTTGGAAACGATTTAAAGCGATGTCCGTCCGGATTTTGATAATGATAATTCAACAACAAGTTGGTTAAATAAACAAAAATAATCTCGCGTGTGTTGCACCTACAGACAAATGGCCTGCATGAACGTGAAGGCCAAGAATTGCGCTTTGAAAGTAAATACGCTCATGGGCTCTGAGAATAATCAAATGTGAAGATGTATATGTTGTCCTGCTCACCCACCTTTACTCCCTCAGTTACATAGATGCGCTGTCGTGGTAATTATCTTTTCATGGCCTCATATAAACACTGAATCACGTCTTTACCACTTTTGTAGCAATCAATAATCTCATTTATTGTTAACGTTGGATAACCGCTATGCACATATTTATGCCTACAAGTAATAAGATTTCCATAGTCAGTTGAAATACTAATTCTTGAAGTAGAAAAGACGCTGCTTTCCTTACCCTTTAGCTTCTGATTGAATTTTTTTAAGTATTTATCTCCGAAAAGCTTTACATGTTCGCCTTTTAAATCGTCTATTTTTATCCTTCCATTTAACCTTCTAAAGTGCTTTTCAATTACAGTTCCGAGCACTTTATGTTTTTGTGAAGCAAATTCATTAAATATGTCCTTTATTGCTAACTCATAGACCGTAACACTGCTGACTGATAAGAAACCAGTGTAGTCAGCTGCTATCGCCGGATCGGTAATTGTTCCAATAACCGTTTTCAAATGCGCAATAAGATTATCTGTAGCTACGAATCTATCTGTATAACTCATTATCGGCCAATCAACTTGGTTTTTACATATGCAAATCTATCTTTTACAGTTTTTGCATCTGTTGTACCCAGGCTAGTGTAGTCGACAAAATTTCCGTCAGGTACTAGCTTTTTATACCTATCTCTTACATCACCAGGTATAGAATCTAAATTATTTAAGATTGTGCAGAAAACCGAATCCAGGGCTGATGTATTCAAGGGCCCACGTACGTTGAATGGTTTTGCTCCGAGACTTTCGTGTATTATTCCACAGGTTTTAGAAAAATTAGTTGTGAATTCATCAATTAAACGCGATTCAGAGTTCTGATATTTTTTTGTAATTGAATTAAGGAACTCATTCATTGGCTTTTCGTAAGTATTTAAGTGGTTAGCTAAACCAAAAATTCTCAAAATCAATTCAATATCTTTTTGATGCTTATCTTGAACCTTTTTCCCAATGATCAATCGCCAGTTTACATCGTTATTCAATGTTTTTAATTTTTTTAGAAATTTGCCCCTAAACACAACATTTCTAATCTCCTGGGAAGTTAATGGAGTCCCACCAGTATTTAATCTTTCAAAGATGTGATAAACGCTTGTGTTTTCCTCCTTTGGAGATAATTGACGAATATTGATTGCCCTCAAAACAGAACCATTAAGTTTTCTTATCTCGGTTTCACTCAAGTCTGTAAATTTTTTATTGTAGAATGGACTTTTAGGATTTAAACCGGTCAGTTTGAACACTTGTCTTCTACCTCTAACATTTTCGTGACCGAAATAACCTTCGAAAAAGAACACAATACTCAATATTCTTTGTTGACCATCTACTACTAGATTCTTATTTTCTTTATCTATGTAAAAGAAGACGGGAGGGACAGGAAGACCAATCAGAAAGGATTCGATAAGTTTAGATGATTGTTCTATGGTCCAAACAAATCCCCTTTGAAAATCTGGTATTGTGATATCTTTTTTACCATCGCCCCACATTTTATATAATACTTCAAGAGTATTATCCGATGGGTATGTTGCAATATCATACTCTACAAGCACTTCGTCTGCCTGTTCGTTTTCGTCTTCAACTTCTAATATGTCAGTTTCTAATTTTGTCATGTTAACCCCTTTTTTATATAGTTAGAGTTTAGTTAAGTGCGGGAATTGGAGAATGTCCATAAAATAGTAAATAACCTCCTTCAGCCAAAAATGTTTAGTATTGAACGCTAAACAAAGCTCTTGATCAAATCGGCGCTTTTTTACATTTTCACCCTGTTCAGATAAGTTGTCAAGCGGTTTTTTTCAATACTGCATGCTACAGCATCGAATGCGGACTGAAGGTAGCATATATGGTATTTATGACAAATCAACGATTTCATGAAGAACGAGAGAAACGATAGTCATTTAAAAAATATCTTGACAAGTTTTAATTAATGATCTATATAAGTTCTTATATAAGCTATTAGACAAGGAGGCAAAATATGTCAAAGGCCGTGAAGTCATTCAATGTTGAAAAAACAATATACGACTCACTTATTAAATTATTCAAGAAGTATGAAGCGTCAACGAGCGTATCGTTTTTCGTTGAGCAATGTCTTTCCAAGCTATTGAAGAACCTGTCAGAAGTCGAAGAAGTTTTGAAGAAGACGGATTATTATCCGGACATTATGAAATTTATTATTGAGAGATCATGTAACGAGGTAATAGTTACAACGGCTGGAACACGGGCTGTTCCTGAGGGACTCATGAATAGAGACATTACAACTGACCCGTATTCATCAATCGTACCGCTTTACGTGAATAACGAAGATGATTTGCAACCTTTGAAGTATAATCCAGATAATTGGGAAGAGGACGAAAGGCCGGAATACTTAGAGGGTGTTTACTGGGTCGAAGAGTACGAGGCATACAAGCAGGGTTTACCAGTTGTGTTTGTTCGACTTTTGAAGACTGGAAAATTCGAGTTGTCGCGGGACAAAAGGGTTCTGATTGAAAAAGAGACTGGTAAGCGATTCATAGAATTTTATGGAACGCAAGTGATACAAGTTGCCACCAATGCAAAGGTTATCAGTACAAATGATGAAAAATGATGTTCGGTAAATACAGAGGTAATAAAAAGCTTTGTTGACAGAAATTAACGAGCAAAATATAATCTCTCAAGATCAATTCAATCCTTGGGGGATAGTCATGAAAAAAGGAGCAATACTTTGCAACAAGTGTAAAAAACATATGAAAGGGCCGGTATGCAGTACAAGTAAATGTGAGAACACAAATTGTTACATAGCTATTTATTGGGAGGGAAAGCACTACTGCTTCAGAAGGGATAGCAGGAACGAGGTCTACGATTACAGAGAGGCGTTTAAGAGTCTTGCAAAAATAAATGCAGCTATGGAGGATAAAAAACACAAGTTTGACCCCACGCAGTGGACAGATTCCAGCATTAAGGCGCGAAGATTTGACAATCAAATCGAGGAGTATTACCAGGAAAAAGATGATGAAGTTAAATCTGACGAACTAAGTCCAGAGTATTACAGGATAATAAAAAACTACCATAAAAACTATTTCAAGTACTTCAATGACTGGGATGTGAGGGGGGTAGACAGAGAAGCTCTCCATAAGTTCAAAAGGGAGTGTCTGGACGGTCTAAAAATCAAATCAAGAAAAAATATTCTTAACGCTCTCAGGGCCTTCTTTTCTTGGCTCTACGAAAACGGCGTCATACTTCAAATGCCGGTTTTCCCGAAGATAAAAGGGGATGATGCAAGCCCAAGAAGAGCACTGAGAAAAGAAGAGCAAGACGAAGCATTAAAAAGGATTCCGGATGTGTTCCGGGACCCGATAGAATTCAGCATGAAAACTGGGATGCGTCCAGGCGAACTGTGTGCTGTTCTTGTGAAAAGTGTTGATATCGAAGTTCGGGTTGTTTGGGTGGAGCGTACACTGTCCGGGTCAACATACAGGGAAACAACAAAGAATAAGAGTAAGTTACCCATTCCGTTGAATGACAAAGCGTTAGAAATAGTTGAACGAAACATAAAAGGGAAGCTTAAAAATGCCTTCGTGTTTATAAATCCGGTTACTGGCCGTGGTTACACCAGGAAATATTTGGGTGAAACGTGGAATAAGTATTCAGGCACGGATGTGACGTATTATGAGGCAACGAGACATTCGTACTGTACACATATTGTACCGCTTACGGGTTCCTTAAATGCTCAGAGGCTTATGAGGCATAAGGACAGTAGATCGACAAATAACTATTATCATGCTTTTAATGAAACGCTGCTTGATGTAGTGCAAAGAATGGACGATAACGTCATTGAATTGAAGGAAGTAAAAAGGAAACGGAAAGGAAACGAGTTTTAAATGAAATTAGTCAATAATATCAGGTATAATATGGCGGAGGGAGTAGGATTTGAACCCACGGGACGCGTAAACGTCCAACGGTTTTCAAGACCGCCGCTTTCAGCCGCTCAGCCATCCCTCCGGTTTAACTACAGTTTTTAGTTATGAGTGCTGAGTTATGAGTTAAAGGGCTTATAGATTCAAAAAACAACAACTTAAAACTCAAAACTAAAAACTGTCTTTATTACCAGCGTATCAAAGAACTGCCCCATGTAAGGCCACCGCCAAAAGCAGTCAGAAGTACTAATTTATCTTTAGCAATTGTTCCATCTCTCACTGCTTCATCAAGCGCTATAGGCACTGTGGCAGATGATATATTACCATATTTTTCAATCGTCATATAGAGCTTATCCATAGGAACTTTCAGCTTTTTGGCCATACCCTGGAGAATCCTTAAATTTGCCTGATGTGGAATAATCACATCAACGTCTTCGATGGTATAACCATTTTCTGCAACCGCCTCTTCACATGCCTCAGCGAACCTGCTTACCGCAACCTTGAAAGATTTGTTTGCCTCTATCATTTTTAGAAAATGAAGCCCTTTATCAACACTTAGATGTGATATGGGGGTTGTTTTTGAGCCACCACCTGGCATCAGTAACGTGTCACCGCTTTCCCCATCAGTATGAATGTGGGTAGACATAATCTCAGCGCCTTCATCAGTTTCCGTGATGACCGCTGCACCAGCTCCATCTCCCCAGAGGATACAGCTTTCTCTCTCCTTCCAGTTAACTACCCTGCTCATAATTTCACCTGCCACAACAAGCGCCTTTTTATTTGCACCACACCTGATCATCCTGTCTGCCACATGCAGAGCAAAAATGAAACCTGAACATGCTGCTGTTATGTCAAAAGAAACGGCATTATTACATTTTAATTTGGCTTCAAGCCAGTTCGAACCTGCGGGGCAATGCGTATCAGGCGTGATTGTGGCAAGGATCAACAGGTCGATATCATCAGGCTTTACGCCAGCCATCTCCATAGCCCTTTCGCAGGCTATCTTACACAAATCAGAGGTTCCGGCGTTCTCGTCAGCAATTCTTCTCGCTTTGATGCCTGTCCTCGTAAAGATCCACTCATCCGATGTATCCAAAAATTTCTCAATATCAAAATTTGTCACAATTTTTTCTGGGAGATATGAACCTGTTCCGACAACACCAATTCTCTTCATCATAAACTCCTGGTTAAAAGTCGACGGGTTCTGATGTTTATAGAACCCTTAGTTTTTCTTTTTGTGCTTTAGTAGAACAATAAAGGGTCAGGATTGTCAAGGAGAAAGATACTCGCACAAGGCAATAACAAAACACCAAGTTCCAAATACCAAATTAAAATTCAAAAAATGGAATTTGTTTATTTGAATTTGGAATTTGCAATTATTAGATTTCTGCCCGATATTCTTTAAGCTGGGCAAGAGAAAAGACAGGACCGTCTTTACAGATATATTTTGAACCGATATTGCAGCGGCCGCAGATACCGATGCCGCATTTCATTCTTGCTTCCAGCGTGGTGATGATATTCTCATCTTTAAAGTTCAGTTTCGCAAGGTTTTGAAGGACAAATTTAATCATGATGGGCGGACCGCAGGTAATGGCGATGGTATCCTCAGGCGACGGGGCAATCTCGTTAAGAACGGTAGGCACAAAACCGGTTCTCTTATCCCATCCGGGATATTCCGTATCAACAGTAAGGATCAAACTAACATCCGACCGTGATTCCCACTCCTTCAGGTCATCTTTATAGCAGAGGTCAGGGGGTGTTCTTGACCCGTAGAGAATCGTTATATCACCATAGTCGGCCCGGTTGTCGAGCATAAAAAGGATAAGCGTTCTCAGCGGGGCTAATCCAATACCTCCACCGATAAAAAGTATCTTTTTGCCTTTCATCTCTTCATAAGGGAACCAGTTGCCGAGAGGGGCTCTTACCCCGATCTGGTCGCCTTCGTGGAGCTCATGGATAACAGAGGTTACTTCGCCAACCCTCATAACGCTGAACTGTAAATAATCCATCCGCGTAGGAGGAGAATTGATGACAAATGTTGATTCACCCACACCAAAAACAGATAACTGTCCCACCTGTCCAGGTTCATAGAAAAACGTCTTCATCTTCTCAGGGTCATTCAAAATGACCTGATAAGATTTTATATTCGGTGTCTCATCTATGACCTTTATGACAGTAGCCAGGTCGGGTAGATAGGGATTCTTGTTTTCTGTCATTGTTTCTGCTCCTAACTGTTAGTATCGGTCCCTATGCTTTCCGGGGGCTCATTCGTAAATTCGAACCGTGAACCTCTCAGATAAGAAACTATTTCACTGATATCCACCGAGACAGGACAATGCCTTATGCACCTTCCACATCCGCAGCAGGCAATCACACCATTATATTTCTCAGGGTAATAGAGAAATTTATGCCCTACCCTGTTTTTGAAGCGTTTAAACTTTGTCGGTCTTGGATTGTGACCGCTGCCCTCTAATGTAAAGTGAGGAAACATGCAGCCATCCCAGCTTCTGATTCTCTCGCCAATATCAAGCGACTGCTCGTCGGTAATGTTAAAACAGTAGCAGGTCGGGCACAAGTAGGTACATGCACCGCAGCTTAGACATTTACTTACCACATGTTCCCAGAACTCATCGAGGTCAAAGAGCGACCTGGATATCTTTGGCAGGCCATCTTCTGCAAAGGGATTCCTTACAAGGTCATGTGATTCAAGTTGTCTTTTGTGAGCCTCTTCCGCATACTGTGCCCCATCCTCAATCTGGGGAGCATTCAGAATTGTCTTCCCCTTTTCTGTTACGGGTTCTATGAAATACCCCTTTTCAAACTGAGTGATGAGAACATCGGAACCTTCCCTGTGCGCTGGCCCGCCTCCAACAGCCACACAGAAACATCCCGGAGAAGGTGCGGAACAACATAACGTAGCTATCATGGTCTTTTCACGGCGTCCCTGATAATAAGGGTCCGGCGTGTTTGTGTCCATATAAACCCTGTCATATATCCTGAAACCCTTGGCATCACATGGCCGGGCGCCAAAGATAATAGCACGTGGAAAATCCGTGTTTGCTTCAAGCTCAACGGACATTTTTCTGGGGTCCTCAGCATCCTTTTTGTATTTGAAGGAAAATAATGTTTCACTCTGGGGGAAAACAGCCAATTTTGGCGGATTGTTGGCCGGCCTATCAAGACACAGGGTTGTGCCGGGATCAAAAGTCTTAAAGATAACCGTATCCCCTTCAAGGCAGGGGGCATAGACAACTGCATCTTTGCTCAGTTCTCTTAAAAATTCTTCCAGTTTTTCCTTTTGAACAAAACCGGTATCAGCCATTAAATTTTGTGCTCCTTTATCGTTGCCTCATCTACTTTAAATGTATACAACGGAGGTTTATCCTCAGGATTAATACCCGGCTCATAGCCAAATAGTTCTTTCATATCAAGGTTGATCTTCCTTTTGAGTTTGTTTACAGGGATTCCCATAGGACATGCCCTTTCACATTCACCACATTCAACACATCTTCCGGCAAGGTGGAGCGCATGTATCATATGAAACATGAATTTTTCAGAAAGTGTTGATCGCTGGCTTATCCAGTGAGGATCACGGGTCTCTGCTATACAGCTGTCCTGACATATGCACATGGGGCACGCATTTCTGCAGGCATAGCAACGGATACAGCGGTCGAATTCCTGTTCCCAGTATTGTAAACGCTCTTCCAGGGTTTTATTTTCAAATTCTTTTATATCAGCATAAACACTGTCAGGAGATTTATCCGACGTTATGGGATCACCCACAAGGCGGTCATATACGATAGGGGTTGGGTACTGGCAGGTTTTACACTTATCAGGACAAACATCCGACAACAATAACGTTTTCTCGCCTTTTAATGTCTTTACTGAGATTTCACCATTTTCTCCGAAGGTAATATCTTCGATGGGTTCATGATTCGTCTCATGCAGCACTTTGTTAACACTTATAACGCCATTGCAGGGGATACCGATAATCACCACATTTTCCCTGTTGATTAAGCCTTCCTCCATGAACTGTACGATTGTTCTGCTGTCACACCCCTTAACGACCACTGCAACCTTCTTTTTCTTTAAAGAAGGCAGGTAGCTCGTCAGATTATGCGCACACAGGGGGTTCCATACGAGCTTATTAATCTCCTCAGGCATGGTCATAAAACACGGTGTTACATGGAGCTTGTCAAAACCCTGTTGATAGGCGAGTACCACATCAACTTCACTGAATACGCCGGCAATTACCTCCCGAAGCCTTTGAGAAATCAAGGAGTAGCCTCCTTTCTTGCGTGCAGCGGACCCAGTTCATGGACCCGTTTCGTAAAGTCTGTCACCGTCTGCTGCCATCTCGCCCCTTCTGAGGCAGAAATCCACGTGTAATGGAATCTCCTCTCGTCAATACCGAGAAAAGGCAGGAGTCTCTTTAACATTTCAAGTCTTCTTCTCGCATAAAAATTTCCATCAGTATAATGGCAATCTCTTGGGTGGCATCCCGAGACGAGCACACCATCGGCACCATTCAGAAGAGCTTTCACTATAAACAGTGGGTCTACCCTGCCGGAGCATGGAACCCGTATAATACGCAAATCGGTAGGCTGTTTAAAACGGCTTACACCGGCAGTATCAGCGCCGCCATATGAACACCAGTTGCAGAGAAACCCGACAATCCTCAATTCCCGGGCAGCTATGTCAGACATATGGCATTAACCTCCGCTAAGAGTTGGTTATCGGTAAAATGCTGCAACTGTATAGCCCCGCAAGGGCATGTAGATGTACAGACTCCGCAGCCTGCACAAACCGTCTCAATAACATCAGCTACAACCCGGCCGTCCCGTAATTCTTTTTCTTTTATTGCCTGGAACGGGCAGGTTTTCACACATTTAAGGCATCCAACGCAGGCATTGATATTCACCTTTGCCACAGCAGGATCAGATTCAAGCATGTCCTTTGAGAAAAGCGCCTGTACCTTGCTTGCCGCAGCACTCCCCTGGCTTACCGAGGCAGGGATATCTTTTGGTCCCTGACATGCACCGGCAAGAAATACGCCAGATGTATTCGTCTCCACCGGTCTTAATTTTGGATGACTCTCCACATAAAACCCGAATGTGTCATAGGAGATATGGAGCTTTTCCGCCATATGTCCGGCATCAGAGTTTGAAATAACAGCAGTGCCAAGAACAACGAGATCTGCCTCAACCTCTACCTGGGTCCCGAGGAGCGTATCGGCCCCTTTGACGATCATCTTATTCCCTTTCGGATAAATCCTTGATACTCGACCCCGTATATATTTCACCCCGTATTCTTCCTGAGCCCTTCTGGTAAATTCATCATAGCCTTTACCGGGGGAACGGATATCCATGTAAAAGACATATGATTGGGAATCGGGGACATGATCCTTTGTGAGGATAGCCTGCTTTGCAATGTACATACAACAAAAGTTGGAGCAGTACGGGATACCGATTGATTTATCACGGGAGCCTGCACATGCCACAAAAACGACTGTTTTTGGTTCAACATGGTCTGATGGCCGCACGATATGGCCGGAAGTCGGGCCTGAGGCATTGAGTATACGCTCATACTGGATGCCTGTTATCACATCGGGATAGCGTCCTCCGCCATACTCGGGAAGCCTCTCAATGTCAATAAGGCTATATCCGGTTGAAACAATGATTGCTCCGACTTCTTCGGTAATGACCTCATCCTGCATCTCATAATTTATCGCCTTTGTGGGACATACTTTTGCGCATACACCGCATTTCCCCTTTACAAACTGGCGGCAGTAATTCGGATCAATTTTTGCCTTCTTCGGGATAGCCTGAGGGAATGGGATATTGATCGCCCGCGTCGGCGCCACGCCAAAGTTAAAATGATCGTAGGAATTTTTGGATGGGCATTTCTCCATACAGGTACCGCAGCCGGTACATTTTGTCCAGTCTACATAGGTGGCTTTTTTACGGATTTTGATTTGGTAATTTCCAACATACCCTTTTATCTCGTCTATCTCTGAATAAGCATGGAGTTTTATTTTGTCGTGCTGCGCCACATCAACCATTTTCGGACCAAGAATACAAATCGAACAGTCTATGGTGGGGAATGTTTTGTCGAGGCGCGACATCATACCGCCCACACTGGGGCTTTTTTCGACAAGGAGCACTTCGAGACCGCCGTCAGCACAGTCAAGCGCTGCCTGCATACCTGCCACTCCGCCCCCGATAACGAGTACCCTCTTATTAACTTTAAAAGATGTGGAATAAAGCGGTTTATTCTGCTTTACCTTTTCAACAGCCATTCTCACTATTTCTATTGCTTTGTTTGTGTTTGCTTCCTTTTTTTCACCAACCCACGATACATGCTCTCTGATATTTGCCTGTTCAAAGAAATAACGGTTCAAGCCCGCCTTTGCTACTGTACGCCTGAATGTCAGCTCATGCATACGCGGCGAACAGGCAGCAACAACAACCCTGTCAAGATTTTCGCTTTTTATAGCCTTTTGAATTTCTTCCTGACCTGGTTCAGAACAGGTATACATATAGGTTGTCGCATAGACAACGCCGGGCAGTTTTCTCGTCTCTTCGGCAACTTTTGCGACGTCAATTGTTCCCGCAATATTGTTTCCACAGTGGCAGATAAACACGCCAACCCGCATTTATTCGTTCTCCTCTGGTTTTGCTTCTTCTTTTACCGGCTTTTTCTCCGGCTTTTTAGCCTTTACCTGTGCTTCCGTCTCTTCCCTCTTTTTCAGTTCTTCAACGGTGATCCGTGAACGGATTATCTGTTCGGCGCTGACAATTAGCTTGTCCATTCCCAGCGCTTTCGGGGAAAGACCATAGGTAAGGCCAATGATCTGCGTAAAATAAAGAATTGGTATATTAAAGTTAGAACCCATGGTGCTGTTCACCTGACCCTGACGAAGATCAAGGTTCTGCTGGCAGAGGGGGCATGCGACTGCAATACAATTTGCCCCGGCATCAAGGGCCATGGACAATACTTTATATGTAAGCTGATTCACCATCTCCCGCTTTACAACACCAAAGGCCGCACCACAACATTCAATCTTAAAGGCAAAATCACGGACGTCAACACCGGCAGATAATAGTATTTTATCCATGGAAATCGGGTTTTCCGGGTCGTCAAACTGTGCCACTTCAGGTGGCCTGTTTAAAATACATCCATAATAAGGCGCCACCTTAAGGCCAGGGAGGGCGTGGGTAACCCTTTGAGAAACCGCATCAAGGCCGATATCCTCATACATCACCTGAAGCGCTGACTTAGATTCAACTCCACACTCGTAAGGCTCGTCCAGGAGTTCATTTACCTCATTCTTAAAGGACTCACTCTTTGTCATTCCATGCTGTGCCTTTTTAAACGCCATCATACACGATGGACATGGCGTAATAATCGTATTGAGACCTATTTTTTCAACTAAAGCAAGATTTCTTGCGGCAAGGGCTGCTGCGAAGACATGATTCACTGTGTGTGCCGGCGTTGAGCCGCAACAACTCCAGTCATCGGGTTCTCTGAAATTCACATCCAGTTCTTTGAGGACAGCCCTCATTGATGCATCATATTCACTCGCTGTTCCTTCGAGGGAGCAACCTGAATAATACGCATATTCACGTTCAGTCATGCTTTTTAACCTTATCTTGAAATCTTTCGAAAATCTTTGCTACCTTATCTCTGCCTTTAATCTTTTTCGGGAAGAAATGAATCTTTCCGTGACTCATAACTTTCGGTCCTAAATCTGAATCTGCAAGAAAATGACCTGATTTGAGATTATATGCAAGAAGGATTCCTACTTCATATATCCTGCCAAACTGTTTCATCGAATCGAGGAAGGTATCATAAAATAATTTAATATCCTTTTCCGATACCCTGTTCTCTCTCCGGGCTATAATCCGGAGCGTATCCATTATGTGGGCAACGTCTATTTCGCAGGGACATCTTGTTGTGCAGGTTTCGCAGGTAGCGCAGAGCCAGATAGACTTTGAATTCAGTATGGTGTCTTTCTGACCCGACTGAAGTAATCTCATGACCTGACTTACCGGATAATCAAAATATTGGGTATAAGGACAACCTGCTGTGCAGTTACCGCACTGGTAACATAATGAAGGGTTTTGGCCGCTTTCTTTTGCAACCTCTTCTATGAAATTCCAATCAACATTACAACTGAGGTTAATGACGTCCATTTTCTTTCACCTAAGCCGACTATGCGTAACATCGACTATGTACTTTTTATCACAATTGCAAAATTATTGTCAACAATTATTAAAAAAAAAATCGTTTTCCATGATGAACATTACCTCAACTATTGTCAATCCAACAGGTTACAACATCTTTGTTTAGCTCAACAAAAAAAGCATCTATTTAATAGTGAAAAAATACACTAAATTAACAGCTCACTCTCAAATAATTCACTATAGTGAAAGGTATAAAAACGTCATTTACAGCCTGAACCACTTCGGTTCGTCAAACCGTTCTGTACTCCTCAGTATGCGGTTTGTATAGTTAATCACAAACTCCTTTTTGAGCTTACGTGTAACTCTTCGAAACTCTTCGTTTTTCATGAGACGGCCAATATCTTCAGGATCTTTAAAGGTAAATTCGGCGACAATTTCACAAAAACCACCGAGAACTACATTCCAGCCCCCCGTTACCTCTATATATTCAATTTTTTGCATTGCAGGCAGATGCTCATTAATGACAAATTGTGCATATGCGCTTTTCATCCCAGGCCTTAAATCATAATACTGATTGTATTTCCATACCCCTTTCTGAATGGGATATCTTCCCCGTTTTACCGCTCCCGTAGACTCCAATACGGTATTTCTGTAGTTACATACACAATTTTTCAAGGCAAGGGTGAGATCTTTGAAACCTTTACCGGTGATGATTTTTGAGATATCGTCCAGGCTTTCCGAAGCGAATACAGCAAGGATTCTCGGGCCAAACCCCACTTCAACGTAATACCCCCCTACAGGGATAAAACCAAGGGTTGTTATTTCGGGAAGGTATGTGTCATTAACATATCGTACATATTCGTCCTCTTTATCTTGGATAACATCCCAGTTTTGAATAAATAAAAGGGACATCTTGGCCTCCTTAAAAAATCTCTTTTACATCACATACATTGAGTTCAAGCATGGTAATGCTTGCAAGAATCCTTTTAGCATTTCTCTTTACCGCTTCGATTTCCGCACCTTCTATCATAATGTCTTCGGCTATTTTTCGGAGTTCTCTTATCATTGTATCAAGCATTTCTATCTCTTTCATTCCTTTCAATGCCCTTCCTCCCTCGTTAGTTTCCTTAAATCTTTAAACCTTTTTGCCTTAACTTCATAGCGGGGCAGGCTTCCGAACGGATGAATGCTGACCCTGAATCCAAGATTTAACCGGATTCTCAATTGGTCTTTCAGACGGTTTAGCACCATCTCCTTCTTATCTTCATATCCCGGCAGGAATTCAATTTCAAGGAGAATATCATCGATATTACCCTTTTTGCTAACTACTACCTGATAATCATTACCCAATTCAGTTATACTTCTTACGACCTCTTCTATGACCGTTGGAGCAAGCAGTACCCCTTTTACCTTCGTAATGTCATCGGTCCTGCCTGAAACCCCGCCATCTGCTATCCGGAAGGTACGCCCGCAGTCACACGCATAACCGGCCCAGCGGATTACATCTTTGGAATCGAACCGGATACATGGCTTGCCGGTCCTGTCAAGGGCAGTAATAATCATTTTACCGTTTTTTCCAGGTGTGTCGATGATCCCACCTGTCTCAATATCTTCAATCTCTACAAGGAAAAATGCCTCATTCACGTGAAGGCCTCCTGGCTGGGAAGCACATTCATAGCTCCAGGCTCCTATCTCAGTTGCTCCAACATGGTCATAGACCTTAGCACCCCAAGCATCTTCCATGCGTCTTTTCGTGGTCAATATACTTGCTCCCGGCTCACCCGCACAGGTTATTTTCCTGATACAAAGGTCTCTGCGGGGATCAATACCCATTTTTTTTGCAGTATCTGCCATGCCGAGTACATAAGTCGGCGTTGCCATAAAGGCGTTACATTTAAGCTCCTTCATCTTCAGGATTCTTGCTTCGGTATCAAGCACACCCCCTGGAACAACCTCGCACCCGATCTTTTCTGCTGCATAATGTCCTGCCCAGAAAGCAACAAAGATATTATAACCGAATGGTATAAATACTCTGTCACTATCCCTGTATCCCTGTGAGTAGAGGACATACGACCAGCATTCCGACCACCACTCCCAGTCCTGCCAGGTATCTGCCTGATAAACGGGGACACCGGTGGTACCGCTCGTCTGGCGGAACTCGGTCACTTCACTAAGTGGTACGGCAAGCATATTCCCGTAAGGAAAAGGCATCCCGGCCTGTACATCCCTGAGCATCCCTTTATCGGTTTTAGGTACCTTTTTGATGTCATCAAAAAACTTAATATCCCCGGGCTCAAACCCTGCGTCCTTATAAAGTTTTCTATAGAACGGAGAATTGTTATATGCCCATTCAACGATTCTCTTGAATTTCTTAAACTGAAGCATACGAAGCTTTTCAATTGGAAGGGTCTCGAGGATGGGGTTCCAGTAGATATCGCGTTCAGGCATGTTTTACTCCTGAACATTATATACCATGAAAGGAATTTTTATCATCAAAAAGGTGAGGTCTGGCCTGAATCGCCGGAACATCGCGATTAAAGAAGGTTGAGTTGCTGTCCCGTAGGAATCTATTTGCTTGTGTTGAGAGAGGCAATAAGGAGCGTAATGATATCGTTTATCTCAACAAATAATTCACCTGCAATCTCATCTTTTTCGGCTTTCTGTTCAACATACGTTGAGCAAGAATCTTCAATCATCCGGGCTTCCATAGCCTCATGACTCATTTGACACCCCCGTGTTTGATTTATTTAAAATTACCAAAGCGCCTCGTTCTTGCAATACTGTTAAATCATTTAAAGACCCCCTCCCCATTTATTGCCCTCGAACCACCTACAGGGGGGGGAAGGTAGGTGCATGGTTAAGGGCGGAGGGGGATGGGGAGGGGAATTTTTATTCATTGCTTTGCTGCCTTTTTAAATAAAAACATGCTATCTATAAGTGGCATGACGTTTAAAGCAAAATCAACCTTGCTTATAAATCCATCAGCGCCGGCATCTATAGCTAATGTCTTGTATTCGTTGCCGTTATGGTACGAAACAATAATAATAAACGGCGAATCAGGCTGCATTTTTACATGGCGCGTAGCTTCAAGACCATTCATTTCCGGCATATCAATATCCATAAGAACAAGGTCAGGTTTATATTTGTCTATCTTTTCAATCGCTTCGCTTCCTGATGTAGCTTTGTCAACCACCTGGACATAAGGAAAGGTTGACAGATAATATTCAACAGATTCGAGAAAAATATTGCTGTCATCAACGATAATCGTTCTAATCATTTATATGTAAGAATATATTGACTAATAAAAGAATAAAATCAGGTAAAAACCTTAGATTCTGATAAAAAAAACCCTACTGCGGTCTGATCAACCCTACCCTGATAGCATACCTGACCAGGCCTGCGATATCGTGGATATTAAGACGCTCCATCATTTGTGTTCTATGCGTCTCAACAGTTTTAATTGCTACCTTGAGAATAGATGCAATTTCTTTAGTCGTACGTCCTTCAGCAATGAGTTGCAGGACTTCACGCTGGCGGGGAGTGAGTTGTTCAACCGGTTGCTGGTCAGTCAAAATACGTTTCCTGTATGAATCTATGACATGCTTTGAGACCCCCGGACTCAAGTACGTCTCATTACGGGACACGGCCCTCACAGCGAGTTCGAGTTCCAAAGTTGCAGCATCTTTTAAAAGATATCCTGATGCACCAGCCTGAAGTGCCTGCAAAACATATTCCTCATTCGAATACATGGAGAGGATGATAACCTGTATGTCCTTGTAAGCCTTTTTTATCCGGCCTGTTGCCTCAATCCCGTTCATCTGCGCCATGGCAACATCCATCAATACAATATCAGGTCTTAATTGCCTGATAAGCTTCACAGCCTCACGGCCATCTCCGGCTTCACCGACTACTTCAATCCCGGACATTTGTTCTAAAAGCGATCTGATACCGGCTCTTACGAGCACATGGTCATCTGCAAGCAGTATACGGATCTTTTTCATAAGATTAACCTTTTTTGCCCCTCTTGTTTCCGGCAGGAAAAAACTCCAGAGGCAAGTATACGTGAATCTCCGTTCCCAACCCTCGCTCAGATTTAAATTCTATCCGTCCACCTGCAAGCAAAACCCTCTCCTCCATTCCGAGCAAACCGAGGCTTTTCCCTTTTAACGCCTTCTCGCGGGCCTTTCTGACATCAAAACCAATCCCATTATCTTTCACCTTAAGATGGAGCTCCCCGTTGTATTCGCCGAGTTCAACAAGCACATTCTTTGCCTTTGCATGACGGAGAATATTCGTTAATGCCGCCTGGGCAATGCGAAAGCATGTTGCCTCAGAAACAGGCGATAAATGTTCGTTCGTAAATTTCGTTACAAATTGCCCCCTTAATCCTCCCTGCTGGGATATCCAGTCTATGTGCCATCTCAATGCAGCGAGGAGGCCAAGGTCATCGAGTATTGAAGGGTGAAGTTCAATTGACAGACTTCGTACCTGTTGAAGGAGCCTGTCAACAATCTTGATGCTTTCTTTCAGAGGTACCATAACTAACGATTTTGTATCACAGGAGCGTTCGGCTGCCTGCAGGTTAATCTTTACTGCTGTGAGAACCTGACCTATTTCGTCATGCAGTTCACGTGCAATATGCCGGCGTTCAGCCTCCTGGACTTCCAGAAGGCGGCGGGAGAGTGTCTTCAGTTGTTTCATGGTATTCTGCAATTTGTCTTCAATTACCTTATGTTGTGTAATATCCTCAATAAAGCCATCCAGGTGGTGCGGTCGACCATTTTCATCATGAATAACGCGTATTGTAAGTTTCCCGGACCATTTTTTACCGTCCTTCATAAAAAATTGGCTTTCAAATCTCGCTGCTTCAGGGGTTTCCTTAATGATTTTAAAAAGATCATCCCGGCGCTGAGGGTCCACATAGATCTGTTTGGCGATGTTATGTATCGACTCAATAACCTCTTGTGGTGAATCGTACCCCATCATACGTGCAAGAGCCGGATTAACATCAATAAACCTCCCATCAAATGTCGACTGAAATATCCCCATAGGAGACTTCTCGAAGATGTTCCGGTATTTTTCTTCCGATTTATTTAACTCTCCTTCAACCCTTTTCCTCTCGGTAATGTCGGTCAGGCCTGCGATCGATCCACGGTAATTCCCCTGTTCATCAAAAATTGGTGCAGCCTCAAGGGTAGCGTAAATCCTGTTCCCATCCTTCTTAACAAATTCAAAATCATGGCTTTCCTTGATGCCCTGTCGACGACGCTCGAGGTTTATCTTGCATAGTTTTACACCTTCCTGATCCATAAATGAAAACAGATGTCTCCCGTGCATTTCATTCACTGTATACCCAAGCATCTCCGCCATGCGAGGGTTAACAAATGTTGTATTGGCTTCTTCATCAATAACCCAAACGCCCTCCTGAAGCGTATCGATAAGCTGGCGATACCTCAGCTCGCTTGCACGGAGTTTCTCCTCTGCCTCTTTTCGTTCAGTAACATCCCTGAAAATTCCCTGCACAATACTTTTCCCTGCATATCGGACAACACTTCCGGTAATATCTACAGATACCAATGTACCGTCCTTCCTTAAAACATAACCATTGCTCAAGGCGCTCGAGCCTTCCCGGATCATATCCTTAAAGGCTGTGACTGTTCTTTTAAGCTCCTCTTCCGGATGTATGTGCACAATATTTTTATCAAGGAGTTCTTCCCTTGGATACCCAAGGAGCTCCTCCATGCGCCTGTTTGCATCGAGGATATAGCCATTCTCATCTGCTAACATGATCGCATCGCTGGCATCGTTTATTAAGGTACGGTATTTTTCTTCCGATTCTTGGAGTGTCTCCTCTACCTGTCTGTGTCTTTTTTCAGACTTTTCCAACTCAACGATGCGTTGACGCAACTTTTTCAATTCAGCAATAAGTTGTTCTTTTGGTTTGTCCTGATCTCTCATATTTTAGTGTTTAGCGTAGAACTCATAGCTCACGGCTCATAGTTTATAGTTTATATCTCCCGGCTCTCTGCCCTCAACTTTCTCCCAAAAACAAGGTAACCGGTGTGGGCAACCATCCTGTCAAACGGTCTTACCCTCTCCGCAACTGTCTTATATTTTCTTAACATAATTTCAATTACCTCAATATCGCTGAAAAACCTGGGCGCCTCTTTTAAAATATCTGAAATCTGGTTTGCTGTAGGAACTATCATACCCAATAATCCACTCTCTTTTAAGAGGTTATAAGATTTTTCGAGATGCATCCATGGCTCCCTCACATCAATGAAGGCTGCATCAAATCCCTCCTCCGCACAATCTACTTCTTCATTGTGATAGAGTTCTGCGTTATTCCACTCGGCAAAACGTTCCATGTTTTTTTTAGCGTTTTTATAATGTCTCTCTTCTTTCTCGAAAGAAACAACCTTTCCATGCGGACCAACGATACGTGAAAACATAAAGGTGAGCACGCCACTCCCGGTACCGATTTCAACAATCCTTGAGCCGTTTTTCAAACCCAATTTGAAACAAATAAATGCGGCATCCTTCGGAAAAACTATCTGGGTCTCCCTCCTTAGCCCATACATCACAATATCTTCCAGAGACGGCTCGAATATCTCGTATTGTCCGAACCTTATGCCGTAGGTTTTTCCAATCAGCTCTGAATAGCTCAGAATGCCTCCTTTCCCATGGAATGCCTGTCCCTGAGATATTCTTTTCAAATACTTCCTATCCTTATACATAATAAGAATTAAACTATCCCATTCAATTGTTTTCATATTCACCTGTTTTTATCATCACTATTCTGGAATTTTAAAATTAACAAACTTTGGGATTTTGGAATGAATTCTCAATTCCTGAACTCCTCAATCCCTCACAACCCCCCTTATATTACGTTTAATGTATAATAAATCCGAAAAGTTGTCAAAAAGTTAACATACGTGTTGCATTGATGCCGAGGTAGCCACAACAGTCAATATTATACATAAGCTATTCCCAGCCAATTACCTCATAGCCTTTTTCCCGCAGGCACTTCTCTACAAAACTTTTATATAAGGGACTTGGCTGCGAGCCTTTGGCTATGCCATACAAGAGTCCAGATGCTGCGCCTGTAGCAGCTCCTACCCCGGCACTTCCTGCTATATCGCCGGTAACTGCCCCCGCAGCTCCACCTATTACTGCTCCGGCAGCGCTTCCTACCACTGTGCTTTTTGCTGCTTCCTTGCCGGCGCTTGACGTAATGTATGTATCAGCACTACTCTTACATTCATCAATGTCACTAAAAGCTTTTTCTTCTCCTACCGATTTCAGGTATGCATTCGGATAAAGGGCTGGCCCCTTGGTAGCACAACCGAACAGAAGCAGAGCAAAAATGAAAATAAATAAGCATTTCATTTTATATCCTCCTTGTTTTTATTTTAAAACTATCATTGCGTATATTCAAGGATCTCCCTACCCTTCTCCTCTTAATGGTCCCGGAATGCCTGATCATTGGTCATGAAATTCCGGCGTCTTCGAGACGTTTTGCTACTTCTTTTATGATGTTTACCATCCTGCCACCATTTTAAATGCTCGATAAGTCATCAAATATTATTACATTCTTCTTGCAGAAAAACCATGCAAAATGTTGCATTGCAATGCTGTGTTGATTCGGCTAAATTTAACTTTAAAATATTCCCACCATTTGTTATAAAACAGTATATTATTACAGAATCAAAACTTACACGCAGGGGGAATAATTTGGACAAGATTGGAATCATAGGACTGGGGAACATGGGAGAGGCAATATTAAAATCCCTGCTCAAAAACAACATACAAAAAGAGCATATGGTCTGCTCGGAGGCGAAAACAGAAAGGGCTGATTTCATAGAAAAAACATATAACATAAAGATAACAAAAAACCCCGAAAAGTTAACAGGGCAGGCAAAATATATCATTCTCGCCATAAAACCTCAGGATTCAAAAGAACTTATGAAGGATATTGCCAAACACCTTAACGATAGCACAGTTCTCATATCCATTATGGCCGGCGTCACCATTTCAAATATCACTGCCGCCATAGGTAAACCCATAAAAATAATCAGGATAATGCCCAACATCTGCGTAAAGGTTGGAGAGGGTATAATGGGCTTAACGTGTAATAACCTGGTGGAAAATAATGAGCTTGACGAAGTCCGAAGATTCATGACACCCCTTGGAAAGATTATCGAAATAGGTGAAGAACTTATGAATGCCGTTACTGCGATGGGTGGAAGCGGACCGGCCTTTTTCCTCCTTTTCCTGGAAGCGATGATCGACGCCGGCGTAAAAATGGGCATACCGAGGGATAAATCAAAGATACTCAGTTTTCAGGTCGTGAGGGGTACCCTGAAGATGCTTGAAGAAGAGGGACTGCATCCCACGATATTGAAAGAGATGGTTGTGTCCCCCGGCGGCACCACCATATCCGGGCTTGCACATTTAGAAGAGAAGGCATTCAAGGGTAACATTATAAAAGCAGTTGAAAAGGCAGCAAAAAGGGCTAAAGAACTCTCACTATGATACTCAACGAATACTCAAGCAAAAGACTGAAAATGGTAGAAACCCAGATCATACCGCGGGGCGTAAAAGATGTACGGGTCATCAATGCCATGAAAAAGGTGCCGAGGCATCTCTTTCTCGATGAGGCACTGTGGCCACAGGCATATGAAGATTATCCCTCTCCTATTGGCGAAAAACAAACAATCTCACAGCCTTACATCGTTGCCCTCATGACAGAACTGCTTGATCTAAAAGGACACGAGAGAATCCTCGAAATAGGAACAGGCTCGGGCTATCAAACGGCAATACTTGCAAAGGTTGCAGAGCAAGTATATTCAATAGAAAGGATCCCGGCGCTTGCAAAAAGAGCGAGAAAAATATTAGATGACCTGAAATATACAAATATAATTATAACAATCAGTGACGGCACATTAGGGTGGAGAGAATACAGTCCCTTTGATGGCATCATTGTTACTGCCGCTGCACCGATAGCGCCAAAAACGCTTCTTGCACAGTTAAAGCCTGGTTCCAGACTTGTTATTCCCGTTGGGGAGGAATTTGTACAGGATTTAATAGTATATACAAGAGAAGATGGAGACTCGTTCAGCAAGGAAAATTACGGCGGGTGCAGATTTGTGAAACTCATAGGGGAACAGGGGTGGAGAGGTTGAAGGAAGAAGGAAGGCAGTATAAACTTCCGTACTATGAAGAATTTCAGGTAGAAAATCTTTACCTCAAAGAACTGAGGAAACTTCCCGTTCTGTCCTTGAAAGAAGAGTTGGAATATGCCAGGAAGATAGCCCTGGGAGATACCGAAGCAAGACGAAAGCTTATAGAAGCCAATTTGAGGCTCGTCGCAAAGATAGCAAGAAAATATACAAGCCAGGGCGTCTCCACACTTGACCTCATCGAAGAAGGTAATATCGGTCTGATGAGGGCTGTTGAAAAATATGATCCTGCGAGGAATTGCAGATTCTCAACATATGCAACATGGTGGATAAAGCAGTCCATCGAAAGGGCGATAGCAAATTATTCAAGAACGATAAGGTTGCCCATCCATATCTCTTCAAGAATTTACAAAATATCAAAAACCATAAGCGGCTACACGGAAAAGGGAGAAAATGAACCGACATCTGAGGATATTGCTTACCAGACAGGTCTTCCCTTGGAATTTGTAAAAAATCTTTTTTCCGTAGTAATCAGAACCTACTCTCTCGAAACCCTCATTGGTGATGATAGCAAACTCACCCTGGAGGATATTCTGCCAAATACATATTTTGAGGAACCTTTATCAGCATTTGAGCATGTAAAGAGAGTTGAAGAGGTCGCTTCATGGCTTGATGCATTAACAAACGACGAAAAAAAGGTTATCATAATGAGATACGGTCTCGATGGAGAGGAACCACAAACGCTCGAGGCTATAGGAAAGGTATTTGGAGTTACAAGGGAAAGGATAAGACAAATAGAACAAAAAGCCATTAACAAACTGCGGAAAACGGTTAAGAGAAAAAATATTGAACGAGAAAATATCTGAAGAAGCTTCCCATAAAAACCCCACAATCGACATAATCAAAAAAGGGTCAGTAATCACAATGATTACTTTAATCAGCAGGCCCCTCGGGTATGTAAGGGAGGCAATACAGGCATATCTTTTTGGTGCAACGCTTTTGGTGGACGCCTTTATCGTGGCATTCAACTTCCCGGAGTTGATACAAACCCTCTTTTTCTCCGGGGCTACAAGTGCCTTCCTCGTGCCTGTTTGCTCAAAATACTTACACGATGATAAGGATTACTCCGCAATATATTCGACTTTTATCAATCTTTCCATAATTATAACAATTTTTATATCGCTCATATTTTTCATCTTGAGTTCAACAATCGTAGATTTGATAGCCCCTGGGTTCAACCCTGAAGCAAAAGATGTCACAAAAAAACTGTTTATCATTATGATACCTGTTATCAGTCTACATACAATACTTTCAGTCATGAAGGCCTTTCTCAATGCAAAGGAGCATTTTGCAGCCCCTGAAATGTCAGGGATCATATGGAATATTATTTTTATTCTTGCAGCGCTCCTATTAAGTAAGACCTATGGCATATACAGCCTCGCCATCGGCGTTACAATAGGTTCTGTTCTTCAGATTATGGTCCAGTATCCCTATCTGAGAAAGTTTAATATCAGATACAAAGTTTCCCTGGCCTTCAAACACCCTGCGGTATGGGAAGCAAAAAGACTTTTTCTGGGTGCCCTTATCGCTACATCTATTGTTCCCATAAACAGTTTCGTTGGAAGGATCATTGCATCGTATCTCCCGCAGGGAGAAGTAGCCTCCCTTTCATATGCCTTCCGGATTTTTATACTTCCGTTCAGCCTCTTCGCTGTCCCCATCTATACGGTTACATTCTCAAAACTATCCAGGCTCTACCACAAAGATGACTGGAAGGGTATTTACGCGAACATAGACAGTTCCATAATTCTGCTCTGTATCACGCTTATTCCTGCATCGATTTTTCTCTGCTCAATGGGTGATATCTGCATAAAGATTCTCTACGAAAGGGGGGCGTTTACCCCAAAAGAAACACTCCTTACAAATAAGGCCCTTTTCGGGTACAGCACAGGACTCCTCTTTTATGCACTGTCAATCTCACTTGTGAGAATTTTTAATGCCTTCCATAATATGAAAACACCTGCCATTATTGGCATAACATCAATTGTAATAAATGCAATCCTTGCAGCATTCCTCATGGCCCCATTCGGCAACCTCGGCATTTCCCTTGCCACTTCCATTGTCTCTCTTTACAATTTTTTCATGCTCTTCATATACCTAAAGAAAAAAATCCACTATCGGTTAATGAGAAAAACTGTGAGGGATATAATAAAATCTTTATTGGCCGGGTTTGTTCTTCTTATATTGCTGCTTATGTGTAAATATATTACGGATGGCAAGGTTTATATATCCCTGCTGATAGGTATTTTACTCACCATTATCGTATATGGTGTGGTTTTCAAAAAATATTATCTTTTCTATCTAAAACAAAGGGGTTAGACATAAAGTTATTTAAATGGAAAAACGTTTAAAAAAAAAATACCCCTCTGTCAGTACCATTACTCAAACAGAGCATATAAGAATTGTGAAGGAAATCTTTTCTACCGTAACAAAAAGATACGATTTCCTCAACCATTTCCTCAGCATGCGCCGGGATATTGCCTGGCGACGTTTTGCCGTTAAAAAAATGCATTTTTTTCACACTCACAGACTGCTTGATGTAGCATGTGGAACGGCAGACCTTGCACTTATGGCAGCGGCGAGGCATCCCGAAATTAACGTTACAGGAATCGATTTTGTGCAAGCAATGCTTGACGCCGGGCAAAGGAAAATCAATAATAATAATCTTTCAGTCAGAATAAAACTTGTCCGCGGTGATGCCCTTTCTTTACCCTTTAATGATAATACTTTTGATGTTGCAGGCATTGCTTTCGGTATAAGGAACATCCCCGACAGAATATCTGCACTTGAAGAAATGTTACGGGTTATAGTTCCCGGTGGTCAGATAACGGTTATCGAAATGACATTTTCCAGAAATTCGATATTAAGGAAACTTTACCATACTTATTTAAACCGTATTTTGCCGCACCTTGCAAAAAGGTTTTCCATGAACACAGGCGCTTATTATTATCTTGCTGATTCTATTATGAATTTTCCTGCACCTGATGAATTCACACAGATAATGGAAGAAATTGGCTTCGAGCAGGTAAAAAAATACAGGCTGACTCTTGGTATAACCTACCTGCATACAGGAATAAAACCTGGATTGCCACACCCTTCAGGTTTACAATAACTTCGTTAAATATTTTTGTTTTCTTTTCGTGAGTTGACTCAAATTTTTCCTTGTGTTAGCATGTGCTGGTATAATGTCTCCTACGCATATAATGGAATTTCATATTTCCCGCAAAGCAAGAGACCTTTACCGGTTCGATGATGCCCTTTTTTCTTTGAGCGGTAACGTTGTCTTTGCAAACTTTCATGCTGCACGCATGTTCGCACAAAAAATTAACCAGAAAAAAGACCTTGTTGCTTTTCCGGAGCAGTCAGTCAAGGCAGGTCAGATTAATGCAATGGGTCTTATCGATGAAGTCCTCCATTACGTTGTGGCCTTATATCGGGAAGAAATCGACCCGCAAATAACGGAAAAAGCCCTTGGCTGGCTATATGAAAAACTCGGAAAAGCAACAGTTGACACAATGCTTTACAGGTTTACTGACGAATTTCCACCGGTATCGGTGTATAAAAACCAAGCAGATATTGAACACTACCTTGAAAGTAGCACGTCGAACATTCCTAACAGATTGATCGTTCTGGAGGAAATGATCCTGCTCTGGCTCACCAATATAAATCCGGCGTTCCTGCCTTTTGGTGAACTCTTCGATGATACGACCCTGAAAAAGGAGACGGGCTATCTCACAGCGATAAAAAGCTTAAAGGACTTCTTCGAAAAGGCTCCGCCTTTTGGTCCCGATAACCAAAACCTTATCGATATGCTCCGCAGCCCGGCTGTGGCAGTACCTTATTCTCTGCCGGGGCAGATCGAATACATCAGGGAGCACTGGGGTTTTCTATTGCGAAAATTCCAGTATCGAATCCTCGGGAGTCTTGACCTGATAAAAGAAGAAGAGAAGATCACCTTTGCAGGGCCGGGGCCTATGGAAGTCCTGAGCATGGAAGCCTTGAGGCTCATCGGAATTGATCTTGAAGCTGAACATTTCAGTCCTGATCTTGACTGGATGCCACGGCTTGTTTTAATTGCCAAGAATATCTATGTCTGGATAGACCAATTATCAAAAAAGTATGGACAAAATATAACACGCCTTGACCAGATCCCGGATGGTGAACTCGATATGCTTCAAAAACAGGGCTTTACAGGATTGTGGCTCATAGGGGTCTGGGAAAGGAGCCCCTCATCACAAAAGATCAAACAACTATGCGGTAATCCGGAGGCTGTATCTTCTGCATACTCACTGTTTGACTACACTATCTCGAATGACCTTGGGGGCGAAGAGGCTTACCAGGCATTAAAAGACAGGGCCTGGAAGCGGGGCATCCGCCTTGCCAGCGATATGGTGCCAAACCATACCGGTGTTTTTTCAAAATGGACAGCAGAACACCCGGACTGGTTTATTTCCCTGAACCATAACCCTTTCCCGTGGTATTCATTTAATAAATATGACCTTTCACCGGACAGGCGGATTGGCATCTTCATTGAAGACCATTATTTCAATCGTACCGATGCGGCGGTAGTGTTTAAAAGGGTTGACCGGGAAACAGGCGAAGAAGCATATGTCTATCATGGGAACGATGGAACGAGTATGCCCTGGAACGATACGGCACAACTCAATTATCTTAAACCGGAAGTCCGTGAAGCTATGATTCAGACTATTCTCCATGTTGCCCGCAAATTTTCAATCATCCGTTTTGATGCGGCCATGACATTGACGAAAAAACACTATCAGCGGCTCTGGTTTCCCGAACCCGGCAAAGGGGGAGCAATACCGACCAGGGCAGAATATGGCTTAACAAAAGATGCGTTTAATAAACTTGTACCGAACGAGTTCTGGCGGGAGGTTGTGGATAGGATTGCCGTTGAGGCGCCTGATACATTGCTCATGGCGGAAGCGTTCTGGCTGCTCGAAGGTTACTTCGTTCGCACCCTTGGGATGCACAGGGTATACAACAGCGCTTTTATGAATATTTTGAGGGATGAAGACAATGCAAAATACCGCACCGTCATGAAAAACATTCTTGAATTTGATCCGGAAATCCTCAAAAGACTTGTAAATTTTATGAATAATCCAGATGAAAAGACTGCCGCTGAGCAATTCGGTAAAGATAAGAAATATTTTGGCATCTGTACTATGATGGTAACCATGCCAGGTCTCCCGATGTTTGGCCATGGTCAGGTCGAAGGATACACGGAAAAATACGGGATGGAATACAGCAGGGCCTATTGGGATGAAATACCTGACGCATATCTTGTCCAGCGTCACGAAAAAGAAATATTCCCTCTATTGCATAAAAGGCACCTTTTTGCAGGTGTAGAAAATTTTCTTTTGTATGACTTTTTTTCAGATAATGGAAATGTCAATGAGGATGTCTTTGCATTTTCTAACAGATACAACAACGATCGCACTATTGTTGTATACAACAATAAAAATGGTAATACAAAGGGGTGGATAAAGACTTCTGTTGCCTATTCAGCGAAAAAAGGACCGGATGGAACACGGATACTGTCCCGGGAAAATTTAGGAAATGGACTAAATTTCAATGATGGTGACAATTATTTCACTACTTTCAAAGATCATACAACCAACCTTGAATATATCAGAAAAAACAGAGAACTCTTTGACAAAGGCCTTTTCATGGAATTGGGACCCTACGATTATCATGTATTCATTGATTTTTACGAAATTCAGGACAACGAAAGGCAGCATTATGCATCCCTCGCCTCGTATCTCAAGGGACGGGGTGTTCCAAACATAGATGGGGCGCTCCATGAGGTATTTCTGCAACCGGTTCACCGTAGCTTTGGCGAACTGGTAAATGCTCACACCTTGAGGAGATACATTGAGATCTATGATGATTTTTCTGACAAAAAACTTAAAAAGGTTCCTGAAGAATTCATGAACGAGATTGAAGGAAAAACAATAGACCTCCTTCGCGAAATCACGTTCTTCCTTAACATTTCGGGTGATGAGTTAAAGATTGCCCGGGACATAACACATATTGCAGAAGTAATTCTTGGGTTATCCCACATAAAGAAAAACCTCACCTCATCACAAGACAAGAAAAGCAAAGACGTAATCACATATGTTCAATCTTACTTAAAAGACAATCAGGGCTTCCTTTACACCATTTTCGGATGGTTGTTTGTCCACAGGTTAGGATATATCGTTGATCATGAACCCGAACAGTCTGCCTTAAGCCGGAGTTGGATTGACGAATGGAAGCTCGGTCTCATTATCACCGATACACTCATGGAATGCGGCTACGATGAACAGCAAAGTACATGGTCTCTGCTAACGACAAAAATCCTGACAACCCACCAATCCTGTCTTATTAAATCAAAGGAAGGGCACATTCTTACATTACTCGAATCCCTGTTTTCGGACCTGGAAGTTCAGCACTTTCTGCAAATAAATCGCTACAAGGAAGCCCTCTGGTTTAATAAAGAATCTTTCGAGCAGCTTATGAGATGGATTTTTATCGTTTCAATTATTACGCTCTTTTCAGACCCTTCCCTGTCAGCACGTGACGCAACAAACAAGATCATTTCGCATTTCAAAACAGTTAATCAACTCCTGAATATATCAGAACAATCGAATTACCAAGTCGAAATGCTGCTGGAAATAGCAAAGACTAAGGAAATCCAATGAAAAACTAATCTGCCAAATCGCTGGTATCTTCTTTACCACTTGCAGCAGAAGAAGTTCCTACCTCTTCCGGGTACGCCAGATGAAAATCATGGAGTGTAGTATGCTTGGCAATTAAATCTTTTGTATCAACTACCCCAAGTTGTCCAAACAAGAAAGCAAACTGGTCATATAGATTCTCTGCAACTTTTGCCCGGACATCTTCCGGCATAGTCCATATCATCCATTTGAAAGGACCTGTCGCTTGTTTACGCGTGCTGTATGCAAACTGTGCAAAAGTCTTACCGGCTTTCCAGTCTCCTCTAAATTTGTCAGCTAAAAACTGTTCTATTTCACTCTGTGCACCTTTTACTTTATAGATTCCGTTATCAAAGGTGATGTTTTGAAAACCGGTAGCAAGATGTACTTCTACAGCTTTATTTTGAGGAAACAAGCTAAAGGCATTATTCGGTAAAGTTGATGCCCCATGCTGAACTGAACCAGCCCATCCGTATTTTTTACCAAAATCTGTTGCCATCCTCAATATTTCAAAAGCTATAGAAACATCGGCTACTGATCCATCTGGAAGCGGGGTGCCTCCGTGGGCAGTACCATCATTTACAGCTATCTTACGAATACCAAGCGCAGGGTCAATTCCCAACCGTTTCATATTTGCAATAATACCTTCAGCATAGGCTTCAAGGTCTTCCTTCCTGGTATTCATCTTACCGACCTCGCCAGTTTCTCCACCCAATAACACTGTCCAGGGAATTCCAAGCTCTTTTTCCAGTGCCCTTACATCAGCAATTTTCTCGGCAGTTAATCTGGCATTTTCTGCTTGCTGCTCTTCAAAAGATAGATTTTCTTCGGTTCTTCGCTCAAAAGGAGACATGTCAAGATCGATTGACCCAAAACCTGCTGCCAATAATTCCTGAATAAGCTTTCTGTGTGTATTTATTTCCTTTGCGGCCGGAGTTCCGCCTTCTCTGACCGGTGCGGATTTTAACTGCACATGATCGCCTTGCAAGAAAAGCGGACCCTCAAAACCTTCCAGCATTGCCGCAGCTTGAAGGACCGCGGCATATTCCGCCGGGCTTTGATTGGTATAGCCCATTTCTGAACGGGCGATCTCAGTGATAAGTGCCCCGACTTTGTTATCATTGGCAGCCTTGAACAGCGCTCTTGCACAATCTAACGTGCCTACGCGAATATTGACTGCAGGAAAAGACATTTCTCTATTTATTCGGCCCTCCGCTATGGCAACATACGCTTCCTGCGGTGAGGCCAGCTTTACATTCAGTTGTTGTGCGCCTTCGCCTATTATCCATCTGGACAATGCCTGCACATCCGCTGGAGCGCTCCTGTCACCAAAATCCGCCGCATTAGCCGCCAATGTCGGCAATGAACCCTTAAAGGCATCAACATTATCTATATGAAGCGCACCCTTACTGATAGTTGCACCTCTTAAGCCATTACTCATTATATCTGCTCTATTTGTAAATACTTTTATCGCTGATGTTTGATGAACCATATTCGCTCCAATTCTTGCTGCCATTTTATTTCCTCCTTTAAAATTTTTATCGTTTCTTGAGTACCTCAACGATCTCATCCACCAGCGGCTTTGAACCGACATAAAGTGCAGTCCTTTGATGTTGTTTCTTCGGCTGAATTTCAAGTATCGGTGTTCCTGTTTCATCCACAGCATCTCCACCAGCCTCCCGGCACATGAAGGCGACAACAGCAGCCTCATACATCAACCGCAGTTTCCCTTCAGGCCTGTTTTTCTTTGGATTCGGATGGTTCACAATAGCAGGATACATGAACATACCACCGTTGGAAAGGGTCCGATGGAAATCCCCTGCCAGGGCGCCGAGGTATCTATAGGAATATTTATTTACGTTTCCGCTTATCCACTCCTGGATCCGATATGCATAGGTAGAATGGTTGGCAGCGTTAAATGACAATTCCCAGCTCTTTTTATCCTTCGGGAGAATCATACGGACAGGCTTGACATAATTCATTGTATCATCTATATGGAATCTCCATGTTCCGGCTTCTTTCAATGCAAGTGTAAATGTGCCTGTGGGTATCACAAACATGCCCGCTGCTATATAATCTTTTCCTGCCCTCAAATGGCAGTCCTCAGATCCATTGAGGTTTCTCTTGGCAATGCCGAAGAGAAAACCGACAGGCAGTCCGTGGGCAACATTTGATGAACCATCCAGTGGGTCAAAATAGACAAAATAACGACCGCCCTCTTCATTAAGCGGTATAATATCATCAACTTCCTCGCTGACCGCATGGATTACCCTGTTCGTACTCTTCAGGTAATGGATTGCAATCTCATGGGCAATCTGATCCATGCGCATCACATCTTCGCCCTGCACGTTGATTGTGTTTGCAAGCCCCAGGTTTCCTTTTAAGGCGCCTGTCAGGTAGTAGTGCTGAATATGCTTCGCTGCGCTTACAAGGGCATCCATCAGAATAAGAAAGTGGTAAGTACGGTTATATTTTTCCTGATGATCAAGTAAAAAATTCAAAAAGGTTTGTTCAAGTTGTATCATGTTAGCTCCTTTAAAAATTGATATTAATATTTTTATATTCATTTACTATAAAAGAATCTGTTAAATCAATAAAATCCTTAACAATATAAAATAGCTTCCATCCGGGGTCAAAGGCCTTTTATCACGTTGCTTCACGCGGCAATGCGGGGGATATAGATTAGCCTTTGCCATTAAAAACTAAGTGTTGAAATAATATTATAGCAAAGCTATCCTATGAGCAATGAATTACAACTTTTCTGTTGAGTGGAGGGAGAAAAAATCATGAAACTGAAAATAGCTATTTTAACAGGTGGAGGAGATTGCCCCGGCCTGAACGGTGCAATCAAATGGGTAACAAAAACCGCTCTTGATCCAAAGCTCGCTGAAAAGCGATCTGTTTCTTTTGAAGTTATCGGTGTTGCTGATGGCTGGAGGGGATTGGTAGAGGTTGACCCTGATGATCCGAAAAGTTGCGATCGATACCTCAGGTATCTGGATGGAGAGATTGTTCGGGCATGGGACCGTTATGGTGGAACAAACTTAGGAACCTCACGTACAAACCCGTTCAATCCAAAAAATGATCGTTCTGATAAATTAATTGATAATATTAAAAGGCTTGGGATAGACGTACTTGTTGCGATTGGTGGAGAAGATACGCTTGGTGTTGCCTATAAATTACACAAACTGGGTATCAAGACGGTAGGTATTCCCAAAACTATTGACAATGACCTTGTAGGAACCGAATATTCGCTCGGTTTTGATACCGCTGTTAATGTAATTATGGAGGAAATTGACCGGCTGAGAACCACTGCAGGTTCTCACGGCCGGATCTTTGTTGTTGAAACAATGGGACGCCATGCAGGATGGCTCGCCCTCCACGGAGGTGAATGCAGCGGTGCATATATCATTTTGATACCTGAATACCTTTTTGATATGAACCAGGTATGCGAACTCCTTCGTGAGCGAAGGGGACGGGAAATAAATTATTCAATTATTGTCGTTTCTGAAGGGGCAAAACCTTCGGGACAGCATGAATTTCTAAGAGATGGCAAGATAGATGACTTCGGACACACCTCACTTGGAGGAATAGCAAGTTATGTAGCCGGTGAGATTGAAAAACAAACAGGATTCGAATCGCGCAGTCTCATCTTGAGTCATTTACAACGGGGAGGCACGCCATCCGCACATGATCGTTTAATGGCCAGATGGTTTGGCATTGCCACTGTTGATATGATTATCAACGAGGATTTTGGACGCATGGTAAGCCTTGTACAGGGTGAAATCAGAAGCGTTCCCATGAAAGAGATCCTCAATAAATTGAAACTTGTTGACGTGGAAAAATATTATGATACCGAACGGTACAATGGCCGCAGATCAATAATGTAGACAAATCTTAACCTATATTGCCGGCAAATCCATATGTATCAACCTGCCAGCCTTCAGCAGGCATTCGCACACCGTCAATATAGACCGTTCTGTCATCAAGCGCAACTCTCCCTTTTGCAATCAGCTCATGTACCACAAAAGGATATATCTGCCAGTCTCCTTCCGTCCTGAGCACTTCCTGAATACTGGCAGAAACCTGCTCCAGCGATGTGTAAAGCATATTCCTTTCTCTTTGCGCGGCCTCCCGAAATTGCGGGAGGGTTCTTGCATCTGTTTTCTCCGCAAACCTTCTGATATCGCGCAACTCATCATCCCACGTTGAGAGCGGCAGGGATCGTGATTGGACCAATATCGGACCTCCATCATCACTTGCATCAACAAAAAATACTGTTGATTTCACACTGTTTTCTTCAGCCAGTATTGCTTTGGCAGTAGGCCTCCACCCAAGCCCTACGTATTTTCTCGCATCACCAGGATGGACATTGAGAATGTGCGGAAAGTATCTATTGGCCATCCAGTCCCCTATCCACAGGTCGTATCCGGCCAGGCATATGAGATCCGGTCTGCCGTTCAACCCCTGCTCCATAAGCGTCATGATTGCCATGTCATAGCTGTTTCTCTCAATACCGTACCTGGGAATCTTTTCAAGTCCCCACATCTCCCTGAAATATCTCGCAGAATCCAGCAAGGCTACAGGAACACCACGGTCTTTTGCTTTCAATACCCCTGCACAAAGAGGTGCGTTACTGAAAACGAGGTGCTGTTTATCGGGGTCCCGCTCGTATATTTTATCATAATTGGTTCCCGAGCCAGAAACGCCGCAGGCGTACCTGATTGGCCCGGATGATGGATCGTAAATCAATTTCACTGTCATTTCTCATACCCCCTTTATTTTCCGGGCTTACATCACCCCTCGTAACCGTTCAAGCAGTTCAAATCATTCAAGCAGTTCAAACGGGTTAAACGGGTCAGAGTTCATTTTACCACATCGCACCATTCCCTCGCATTCTGGAACATTTGCATCCACGGGGATGCCTTGAGCTCATCGTTCAGATTGGAGGGCATCCACGGCCATTGCCATTTCAGAAACGCCCGCTCCGGATGAGGCATTATTGCGAGATGTCGTCCATCCTGTGTGCAGAGTCCCGTAATCCCGAAAGGTGAGCCGTTTGGATTAAAGGGATAGCTTTCCGGATGCCGCCCGTCAACCCGGCCCTCATCGTCCACAAAGACGAGCGGAACAAGCCTTTTCGTGCGTACCTCGTCCATAAGTGTCGGGTCAGGAAAGTATAGCCTGCCTTCGCCATGAGCTACCCAGACTCCAAGTGTTGAATCGGTCATGCCTTTGAACATTATTGCCGGACTTTCTATGATCTTGACCATCACCCAGCGCGATTCAAAACGCCCGGACAGATTTTGAATAAAGCGCGGCTGTTTATTGTCAGAGATGCCCGGCCAGGGCACCCACCCGAGCAGCCCAAAAAGCTGGCAACCATTGCACACGCCCAAAGAAAATGTATCGGAACGCGCATAAAAATCATCAAACATTCGCCTCAACTTTTCGTGAAACCTGATAGCAGCAGCCCACCCCTTGGCGCTTTCAGGAACATCGGCGTAAGAGAATCCTCCAACAGCAACCAGACCCCTGAAACGTTCCAGGGTAATGTGTCCGCTGATCAGATCAGTCATCGTCACATCCCACGGGCTGAAACCTGCCTGATAGAAAGCTGATGTCATTTCGCGGTCGCCGTTACTGCCCTCTTCCCGGAGAATGGCAATCTCCGGTTTGTCTTTCACTTCGAGAATATGTGCTGGTGTGGGTTTTGGTTCAAAAGGGATGGTATAGCACGGAACTTTGCGGTCAAAGATATTCCCTCTTTCCTGATCGGCACAGAGAGAATTCATCTGAAGGCGCTCGATCTGATAGGACGTTTCTTCCCACCATTCACGAAGAACGCACATACTATTTTCAAGTACCTTCTGTGAGTTATAGGTTACAAGAATCTTCTTTTCCTCAGTTGTTTCTCCGATAACGCTGGAGCGCAGACGGAAGGAATCAAGTATCTCCATCACCTGCGGAACATCGCTCGGATTACACTCGATAACTGCTCCCAGTTCTTCAGCAAAAAGTCTTTCAAGGGGGCTTGATGGATCATCCATTCGTATGTTCAAACCACAGTTTCCTGCAAACGCCATTTCCAGAAGTGTTGTGATAATGCCCCCATCGCTCACGTCGTGCCCTGCGAAAATGAGATTTTCCGATATCAGTTTCTGGATTGCGTTGAATGCAGCTTTGAGCGTTTCGGGATTATCCACGTCAGGTGATTCGTCTCCGACCTGCCCGTAAACCTGCGCCAGAACCGAACCCCCAAGTCGGGCTTTATGCGGAGCGATTTCAATGAAAATTAGCCGGCTGTTGCCCGGGTTTTTTATATCAGGGGTCACAACCCTCGTAATATCCGGCATTGTCGCGTATGCAGAAATAACAAGCTCGCGGGGAGATTTCACTATTTCGTCTCCCACACGGGTTGCCATGGAGAGGCTGTCTTTTCCGCCATCAACCGCAATACCCAATCGAATCATCAGATCCCGCATAGCACAAACAGCATCATAAAGCGCCGCACCCTCTCCGGGCAACTTTGGCGCCCACATCCAGTTGGCCGAACACTTTATATCCTGCAGGCTGCTGATCTGCGCCCACACAATATTGGTCAGCGCTTCTCCAACTGCCATCCGCGCGCCTGCTTTTGCATTAACCAGCATTTTAATCGGCTGCTCGCCTATGGACGTGGCTGCACCAGTTAATCCAAAATGGCTCTGGGCTATCACAGCCACATCACCAACCGTTAACTGGAGCGGGCCGCAGCATTGTTGTTGCGCGATTAAACCGGTAACGCTTCTGTCCACCTTATTCGTAAGAAATCTCTTTGAACCGACTGCAAGATTGCGAAGCACACGGGACAATGCTGCTTCCACCGACACATCAGCCGGCAATTCAACGGGTTTTAGTGCATATTCGAGCCTTTCATCTGTGAAGGTTTTCTGCGGCATATTGCCGAGTACCTTCGAAAGATCGAGATTTACAGGTGTTGAATCATCTTTCTCATCATGCACAACAAAGCGGCCGTCTCCTGTAACCGTCCCGAGAACTTCGCAATTTACCTTTTCCCTTTCACAGATCGACTCAAATTCTGCAATCCTCCCGGGTTTAATCAGAAAACCGCATCGCTCCTGGAATTCGGCAATCCAGGTTTTAAGCACCGAAAGAGTCGGGTCTCCCAACCTGATACGCCGCAGCTCAATTTTGCCCCCTGCCTTTTCGACAAGCTCTTTGAGAACGTTTGCCGGACCGCCTGCCCCCTGGTCATGGACGCTTACGATAGGATTGCTATCTCCCATTTCAATACACGCCCTGATGACGCGGTTCATCTTTTGTTCCATCTCTGCATCGCCACGCTGGACAGCATTGAAATCCAGCTCTTCCGCATTTTCGCCCTGAAGCTTACTGGAAGCCGAACCGCCGCCGACGCCAATACCGTAAGCAGGGCCGCCTACCTGGACAATGAGCATTCCTGTTTCAGCTTCGTCCTTTTCAACATGCCTTGCATCGATTTGTCCGATGCCGCCCGTAAACATGATTTTCTTTATCCATCCCCAACGTTCTCCGGTGGGAAGCTTCTGGTCAAAGGACCGCGTAAACCCGAGTACAACCGGTTCGCCAAACTTATTTCCGTAATCGCTGGCGCCATCGCTTGCCCGTATCTCCATCGCCAGAGAAGAAGCGAGACTCGACGGATAAGCAAAAGATTCAGTTTCCCATGGCAGGTCATATCCGGGGATAAGCAGGTTTGCGGTACAATACCCGGCCGTTCCGGCAACCACCAGACCGCCTCTACCTGTTGCCTGAACATCGCGGATCCTCCCGCCCGTACCTGTTTCGGCGCCGGGGAAAGGAGCAACCCCGGTGGGAAAATTATGTGTCTCAGCAGTAAAGATGATGTGGTAACGAACCTTCTTTTGATTGAAAGGCGCCGGTTTTCCGGGTTGTTCAGGGACGATAGTCCAGCAGTCATAGCCTTCAATCCCGCTTGAATTATCCTTAAAGGCGATGATGCTGTTTGACGGATTCGCTTTTAGAGTTGATTTTACAATATCCATAAGCGTTTCCGGCATAGCAATACCATTTATAACCTGTTTTCCTCTGAAGTAGCCGTGCCGCGAGTGTTCACTGTTTGCGTTATCCAGATCCCTTATTTCAACAATTGTTGGATTTCTTCCCTCTTGCTTCACAAAATAATCGTAATAGAGATTCCTGTCCCACTCATCCATGGCAAGCCCCGGCACCTCCAGGAGGGCATCCGGGCCCTTTTCTGACATAGGAACCTCAAAAACAGGTTCCGGCAGAATCCCGGTTTCAAACGTCTGCAACGGTTGAACATACAGGTATTCTGTCATTCGATCATGATTTTCCCGAACAAAGCAGTCCCTGTCAATCCCTGAAGCAAGGAGATACCGTCGGGAACGTTCTATGCGGGTAACCTTTTCAAGCCCGCAGGTCTGGCAGATGGCGACGATATTAGTTGAATAGGCTGTCGCGAAATTCATCCGCGGGCCAAGCTCTACCACATCGACTCCATCAGGGTTGACCGGCTTCGTGGAAACACTTTCCGTTATAAAACCGTCGGCTAAAAGCTGCCTCAAAATCAAAAGTTCCTGGGCATTCAAGGGCCCGGAAGTTTCCACGTTAAAGCAATATTCGAGGTTTCCATTTCTTTCCAAAAAAAAGTGTAGCATCATTTCCATCCTTTCTATTTATGGGGCTTACGTCGCCCCCTCTGTCAGCAAAGCTGCCAGAGACTTCCCCTCTCGCTCACTGTGTGAGCTAAATGTACACTGGCTTACGCCTGTCCCCGTAAGGGGGTCGCCCCCTCTTTTCTCAAATGTTCAAACGGTTCAAACAGCTTGAACGGCTTAAACGACTTGAACGGTTCATCTTGTAATATTGCATAATTCTTTCGAAAGGTAAATTGAAGAATTGAAGGATGTCCTTATTTTCCACATACCACTTTGTTACAAATTGCCCCCAAAAACAGCATATACCGGGTTGACGGGATGCCCGTTACCCTCCAATGTCAAGAATAAAGATTTGACCCCAAGTTTTTTTGATTGGTGATGGCTGATCGCTAATATATTTAAATTATTGGTTTTCTGACCATTTTAAAAGTTACGGCAACTGTTGCCGCAAATGTTTCTTTGCCCCGTCCTTTTTTACCGCTTTCGCGATTGCACTTTCTCATTTCCCGCTCCTCGCCCCCTGCCCTGCATTTATGAGTGACTTAATCACAGGCCCAAATCCTTTTTCAGGTCATCGTGGGTGGTCCAGGTTTTATTTCCCTTTTTTACTGCCAAAGCCAAATGGTAATCTTTGCTGCCCTGCTCAATCTCTTTGGGTCGTGCGCTTGCCTGTATATTGCAAACGGTTCATCTGTTATATTTGTCCCCGCGAATTCTGACATAAAGAGTCAAATCCTATTCTCGAAAGCGCTTTTTGTCAATGATAAAAAGGTTATCATACGACCAATCACTATTTGTTTCTGTTTGAAACACAGCATGAATTGGTCATTTATAAAAAACTTGACAACAGGAAGACAGCGCCACAACAAAAACCCCACCTATTTCTAAGTGGGGCCATGTTGATTCTTCTGTATTTGCCCATAAACGTCTTACTCCTGATATTTATAAGGGGAAAGCCTTGAAAATAGCGCAAGCATATCATGGGAAAGCGGACCGGAAAGATTGTTTATCATGGTTCGGTAAACGATGAAGGATAAAGGATAGCCCACCTTGACAAATTCGGTATCTTCTGCTATAAGAGTAATAACATCTACCGGAAGGCGGTCCACCCACCATTAGACTGGTGATGTTGAAAGAGAGTGGAGTCGGTGGAAAAAATTCTCTTTGGGGCTTGAGTTGTAAGTCTGCGATCGGAAAGGCCCCTCGGGTTTGACTCTGGTGTGATAAACACCGGGCAGAAAATTCTGAGGAAGAAGCCTCGCTCTCCAGATTGAACGATTCGGGCCTTTTCTTTTTCATTCCTCTCAACCATGGACAATTCTTTTGCCATGTCGAGGGTAAGATAGTAGTCAAGACCATCCTCATTTTTGAGTAAGCATTACAAAGTATGGAATGGTATTTTTTACACTCCCCACGATGGCGAGAGTAACTTGGCCCTCAATCAATTCTACTTTCTTTACTTTGATTTTATCATAAAAGATACCACTTCTAATCTTGCATTGTGAAGGGCACAGCCAAATGCACGACTACAGGGAGAACACCCAGACTTTTCGGGAACAGAAAACAATCTGTCAAGTGTTTGCACATTTCATCCGGCATTCAATAAGCTATCTCGAATGTGCATGATGCAGGTAGTATTTGAAATAAGTATCCAATGATAAGTTGGACTTATTAATATGGGAAGATATGTTTGTTTTATAAGCTATTCTAATGAATGAAGTCTTTGATAACCTGCAGAAACCTATCTCGTCATGTTTCTTCCCATGGTCTTACCGAATTCATTTGCTTCGAGGATTGCTGCTCTTAATAAGCTGTGCGTTATTTCAAAAGGCTCGTATCGTATAAAAAATACATTAAGACTGTGCTGAACAATGTTGTCCAGTTCGGGTCCTCGTTGTAGTGGATCAAAACCCAACTGAGCGAGATGCAGCGGCAAGCCTACGTCTTTGAAGAATCGGGCTGCCTGCTCAGCCTCATCCATTCTTTTTTCCATTATGAGTTGCGTCATGGTACCTATTGCCACGAGCTCTCCATGAAGACAGTTTGTGTGCAAATCGTCGCAAGCCGTCAATCCCTGTGCCACACCGTGCGCACCTGCAAGGCCGCCGCTTTCGAAACCAAGTCCGCTGAGAAGAATATTTGCCTCCACAATACGGGCAAGAGAATTCCCCGTTTGGTGGTCCCTGATCTCGTCCAGAGCTGCCACACCGTAATCAAGAAGCATGTCACGGCATTGCCGGGCAATAGCCATGGCCGCCATGGTAGGTCGGGCGCCTCTTGCGGTTCGGGCTTCAGGATTTTCCATACAGCAACGCGCCTCATAGAATGTGGAAAAGGCATCCCCCATACCAGCGACAATATAGCGAATCGGGGCATCAGCAATAATATCAAGATCAGCCAGAACCATCAGGGGGCTTGTTGCGCTGAATTCTACGCTGACAAAAACCCCTTTCTCGTCATAGATAACGGAATGTGCCGCTGTAGGTGCATCAGTCGAAGCCGTGGTAGGAATTGTGACGGCAGGCACACCAAGCCTTGAAGCTGCCATTCTTACAGTATCAAGGCATTTGCCTCCGCCGATTCCGATGAGCACATCTGCAGGACTTGGGCCCTCAAAAGAGGTTGCAACTCTTTCTACCTCACCCAGAGTCGATTCACCCTGAAAGATCGTCTTTTTTACTGTAAATCCGGCAGTTTTCAGACTCCTATCAACAATATCACCAAGTGCAAAATTGCGCCCCGGGGTAATGAGTACGCCTGCACAGCCCGATACGCACAGAGACAAATACTCTCCGAGCAGATTAATAACACCCCGGCCCTGGATGTATTGAGAAGGAGATACAAAAAGCTGTATAGGTTCCATATTGTCCAAGAGCTTTTTATATATTGTGTTGGGGTCTAAAGCGCCTCGATTCTTCACTTGTTTTCCTCCTGATAGATAATGTTGTTGACTGGTCTAAGGTTAGTTACTCTACTACAGAATTATTGAATGCCATTTGAAATGGTCAAGCAGATATTTCAGGGGTAGATTTATAACAATCCTGTGGGGACGGGCGGAAGGAGTAAAGCTGTCCCCTTGGTTCAATCTCCTTGGTCTAACCCTCTTATCTTTTAAAAATAGCCATATCGCTATACACTTGAACAAACTCCCATCCTTCAGATCCCATTTTATTAAATATAGCTTCTATGTTGGCAGCAGGCTCAGCTTCAAGCTGGCCTATAATCTTATATTGCATTTGTCGTGCTGCAAACAGCGTGCTTTTGGTGGCTACCACCAAACTGTAGACTATACTAACCATTAGCACTATTAAAATGATCCTTTTTATAATCCTTCCGTGTATTTCGACCTCCCTTAACCCTTTATTGATATGTGGGCACCGGGGTGGTGCGTTCTTAAAAAAGTAAATAACTTTTCCTCTTCCGGAATATACATAATTATTACCCTCTTAAGCCCCCATATCTTTTTTCATTATCTTGCGACTTAGCTGCACTGTCAAGCGATTATTTATAAGTGATATTGGGCTGGGCATGATTTAATACTGGTTGAAGTATCAACGGCCTGTTGCCCAAACACACATACAACCAATAAGATTGGAATATGAGCAGGAAGAACTTTTCGCGAGTCGCGCCTTCGAGCATTTTTGGGTACCCACTCGGCAAGAATAAACGTCCCGAAGGGCAATTCGCATGTCTGAGTCCCGGTATTTTGGGACGATTGCGGTAGCTCTCTTTCAGGAAGTTGCATTTGATTCTATCCCCTGTGAGCGGCAAAGAATCAGGGACGTGTTATCGCCTCCTCGCACTTCTTGACGTACTTCTGCGTTAGCCTGCGTCGGCTCGTCGTTACTGCCCGGATACCCTTTGGTAACGCATTTGAATGCAGTTTGGCATAAGAGTACAGCCTGCCTGATCTTCCTATTTTCCGATCAGAATAGCATGCAGATGCATAACTATGTCTGTAATTTGGGAATTATCAACCAAAAAGGCAATATTTATTTCCGATGCGCTTTGAGAAACCATTCTTGCCTTGATTTCAGTTTTGCCAACAGCAGTAAAAATATCCCCTAAAACTTTTGAATTTCCTTTAAGCTCCTCTCCAACAACACAAATCAGGGTTTTCTCTTTTTCAATAGAGACGGCGCCGATTTGTTCCAGGTTTGTAGATACCCGGCATAAAACCTCTTCCGGATAGGATTGATTGGTGACAAAAGACACGCTTGATTCTGACGTAGCGGCAATGTGAATCCCGATATCCTGTTGATTGAGAATCTCCAGAGCCGATGACAGCAGTCTTGCAGTAGAGTTAAACTTTTGGGAAACGATGTTGATCAGACAGAGGTCCTCTTTGTAAACGATTGATTTTGCAATACGGTTCACCAATTGAGAATCTGCCAGAATCATGGTCCCCGCTTCTTCCGGCTTAAGAGTATTTGCCACTTTTACAGGGATCTTCTTTTTCATGGCAGGAACCAAAGTGGACGGATGGAGGACTTCTGCACCGTAATAGGATAATTCACTGGCTTCACTAAAGGACATTACCGGGATATTCTGGGCGCTGCTGCACACAAAAGGGTCGGCTGTCATGACACCATCCACATCTTTCCAGATCTGAATTTCTTCCGCATGAACTGCCGCACCGATAAGGGATGCGGTAAAATCGCTTCCGCTTCTCCCTAACGTGGTGATGTTACCCTTTTTATCCTTGGCGATAAAGCCTGTAACGACTGGAACACCAGAAAGGTTCACAATATTTTTGTTGATCTCTTCTTCTATGCCATTTAATGGGGTGGCGCTGCCGAAGCAGGAATCAGTCAATAAGCCGATATCATAAGAATTTACAGGAATTGCCCAAATACCTTTGTTAATCATCGCTGCCGCAAAGATCAAGGAAGAAATCCGTTCTCCGAAAGACATCACATGATCCAGGGTTCTCGGTGTTAATTCTTTTATGAGGCTGATGCCACGTAGCAGGTTCTCTAAATCGCACATTAATGGATCTATAAGTACTCGTTCTATCCCTAAACCTTCGGCAAGCCCTTGATGATAGTGCCGGATATTTTCTGTCTCCACTGTGCCGGTAAGGGCCTTTTTTGCCGATTCAATCAGGTTGTCTGTGGTCTTGCCGTGAGCAGAGACCACAATAACGGGCTTTCTGTCGATCTGGTTTTCTACGATATTAATGCATCTCTTTATTTTATCAGGAGTCCCAACAGAGCTGCCACCAAATTTCATAACGATCATCATTTCTCCTTTAGCACGCTGATATTTTGTCTTGCATGATTAAATTACCTATAATGTAATAGATTTTTCTTTTAAAATAAAGCTGATCATTAACCTGACTAATAAACTCCCCTGGGGGAGCTGGAATTATCCATCCGGTGGCGTATACCTTGAGCTAAAAGGCAGGATCCTAATCTTATATGAATATTTTAAAGATCGATTCTACAGTTATATCACCTTCACAAGATCTGCTTTACTCAGGAGGAACTCTGGCGGATAGAATTGACAGGATACGACAACCACATTGACCGACCGGCGAGGAAATATATACCTGTTTGCCTGACACTATTTTTAAGCATACAATCTATCAATTATCACCACTATTGGTGTATTTCAAGAATAATTTCATAGTGCTCTTCTTCAGGAAGACGTCGATAAAATTTCATACTCCTATTTTCATCAAAAAAATGAGAATGGTAAAATTGCGCTCAACACAAAAAGAGCATGGAGCACTAAATATGAAAGCGTGGATGATGGTTTGAAATGGCGCATAAAATGGGAGTCATCTGGAGACGGGCGCCGTTACCCGCCAACCCGGTGAACCACCTTGTTGGTATGAGCCGGTACCAACGGCAATGAGATCATTTTGATCGTTATTAAGTTCAATCCTCGTAACGGCAACTTTATTTCCCGTTCTTAAAGCATGGGAAACGATAAAGCATTTACAGAGGGTTTTTAGAAATAAACCGGTCCTCATTGACACTAAAGCAGGAAAAGATGTAAGGTAAATACTACCAGAGCTACCCGAAGGCTTTTGCAAAATAGAAAAGTGAAGATAAGGGAAAACTCACGAAAGGCGTTATAATAGTGATCCGACCTATGGCAAGAAAGTGGTCGACAATCGGGAAACGGTTCATAATCATATTTGTCAAGTTGCTATTGTTTGTAGTCCTTCCGATTGGTGAATTATGCTTCTTCAAAAAGCATTCAATTGTAAATATATAGGTTTTTTATGACGCCTTCCCGCTGTTGCACGCTTTGTCGATCCGATAACACCTATGAGTTTTTCTGTGGCGGAAAGATTTACTATCGCTGCCGGCAATGTCGATTGGTGTTCCTTGATCCACAGTTCTACCTCGATACTATTGAAGAAAAGGCTCGTTACGATCGTTACGAGAACGATGTAGGGGACCCGGATTATCGTTCCTTTTTGTCACGCTCTTTTAATGAGGTGATCCAGCAAATCAGACCGCCGGCAAGAGGTCTGGATTTTGGTTGTGGAAATGGCCCGGCGCTGGCGGTCATGGCCCGCAAAGCGGGTTATATAATGAAAGTCTATGATAAGTTTTATGCTGATGATCGTGACGTCCTCGGCCTGACCTATGATTTTATAACCTGTACCGAGGTGGCCGAACACCTGGCGGACCCGGCAAAAGAATTGGGCCGCCTGTGGCATCAGCTTGAACCGGGAGGCCTGTTGGTCATACAGACCAAGCGCGTACTCGACGACGAACGGTTCAAGGCCTGGTTTTATCGCAACTATCCGACCCACATTACCTTCTTTGCGCAAGCATCTTTTGAGTGGCTTGCAGAACAATGGTGGGCAGTTGTGTATTTTCCGCATGACGATGTGGCTGTGTTCGTCAAAAAGGCAGACCCCACCTGATAAGAAGTAGGTTTTACTCGTAACCGCACCCCCTGCAATAAAATGGAGGTACCGAATTTAATTGAAATATATCAAAAATATTGCTACATTATAAAAGCCATGCAGAACCATCACCACATTCCAATCAGACAATCTGGTCTGATACATGTATTCAAAGCGCTTTTTTCTCTGACGCCGCCTTGAGAAAATAGTCCAGCAGTCAAATAGCTAAGGTTGCAACATCCGGACACTGATTTTCTGCTCGAATATTGCAGTTTATCTTTTATGAGCCGATTACACTGTTAAAACAACGAGAGGAACAATATGGAAAACGCGGTTGATATATCACCAAGGAACGGGTCCCGTCAGGCTCAGATAGAGCGTCGTCGCACCTTCGGTATCATAAGCCATCCTGATGCGGGTAAAACCACCCTGACGGAAAAACTATTGCTTTTTGGCGGGGCCATCCAGATGGCAGGTTCCGTCAAGGCACGCAAGACCGGCCTTCACACCACCAGCGACTGGATGTCCATCGAGCAGGAGCGCGGCATTTCGGTCACAAGTTCAGTGATGAAATTCAATTATCGGGGTTATGAGATCAACCTGCTTGACACACCGGGCCACCAGGATTTCTCTGAAGACACTTACCGGGTGTTGACCGCTGTTGACAGCGCGGTCATGGTCATCGACAACGTCAAGGGGGTCGAGCCCCAAACCCGTAAGCTGATGGAGGTCTGCCGGATGCGCAATACCCCGATCCTGACCTTCATCAATAAACTCGATCGCGAGGGCATGCCTCCTCTGGATATCCTTGCTGATATAGAGGAGACCCTGCAGATCGAGTGTGCACCGATGTCCTGGCCCATCGGTATGGGCAAGAGCTTCAAGGGCACCTACGATCTTTACCGAAGAGAACTGACCCTTTTTACCCCCGGCGAAGATTATCTTACCGATGGCATGGTGACCATTCACGACATCGAAGATCCTTTTCTTGATGAAACATTGGGTAGCCAGGCGGAGGTGTTGCGTGAGAATGTGGCCCTGCTCGAGGGAGCTGCAAACCCCTTCAACCTGCAGGACTTCCTCAATGGGAGTCAAACACCGGTCTTTTTCGGCAGCGCGATCAACAATTTCGGTGTGCGGGAACTGCTCGATGTCTTTGTGGAGATCGCCCCTGCCCCGCTGCCGCGACCGACCACCACACGAATGGTGTCACCCGGTGAGGATGCCTTTTCTGGTTTTGTATTTAAAATACAGGCCAATATGGATCCGGCTCACCGCGACCGTCTCGCCTTTATGCGCATATGCTCAGGCTGTTTTTCTCGGGGCATGCGGGTCCGTCATCATCGCATAGGCAAGGATATACTTGTTTCTAACCCACTCATCTTCATGGCCCAGGAGAGGGAGTTTGTTGAGAAGGCCTGGCCGGGAGACATAATCGGCATTTACAACCATGGCACGATCAAGATCGGCGACACGTTTTCGGAGAAGGAGCCCCTCAAATACATCGGTATTCCAAATTTCGCCCCGGAACATTTCCGGAGAGTACATTTAAAATCAGCCCTGAAGGCAAAGCAGCTCAAAAAAGGCCTGCTCCAACTGGCCGAAGAGGGAGCAGTGCAATTGTTCCGTCCGGTGATGGACAACACATATGTCCTTGGGGCGGTGGGTGTTCTTCAGTTCGATGTTGCGATCGCGAGGCTTAAGGCCGAGTATGGCGTCGACGCAGTTTATGAAACAGTTGGTTACATTACCGCCCGTTGGGTAAACAGCGATAATAAGAAACGACTGGCCACTTTTGAAAAGACGAATCGGACGAATCTGGCGCTTGATATAGATGGTAATCTGACATACCTTGCGACCAGTGAATGGCGGCTCGAACTTGCGGTTAAAGAATGGCCGGAGATCACTTTTATGAAAACCCGTGAACATGACTAAGTTCCTGTACAGAATTACTTAATACCGCTTGTAATGTTGTATGTCAGATGAAAACGGAAAATTATCGCTTTCAGGAAGCATATTCGTACCATGTAGTATCATAAAACAAGTCACCGAGCACCTGTATATTTCATACAGTTATTGACAAATCCGGGAAGTATTTAACAAGGATTATGAAAATAAAGAAAGGTCTAACCAGATCTCTGATGAACTTTTATTTTTTACACTCCATTAAAAACTATATTGCAGGGTCAGTGAGAGACCTATCTGATCCGACCAGACCTTGACCCCGTTACCACAGCTTACGTCAAAGCCTTCGGAACGGATTAACCAGCGATGTGAACCGGTTGTATATATACGGAGATAATCCATTTCGGCGCTCAAAGAGAGGTTTTTTGTCAAACCTTTCTTCAGACCGATAGAAGCATACCATGCATCACCATACGTATCCTCATAGGTGAACCGCTTACCACCATTTCTGAGCAGATGGGTGTCTTCGTTGCTGCCTTCCACGTAAGCCCAGTTCAATTGAGCATTGAATTTGAGGTCTGGTACCCCAACATATTGTCCCAGGTCTGTACCCGAACGTACTCCTATAAAGTATTGCCAGTATGTCTGTTTAAAGCGGATGCCATTTTGCGGCATGTTTATATTGGGCTTCCCTGTCCACAAGTCGTATTGTATTCCGTTGTGGGCAACCAGGCGGAAATACTGATAACGTAGTCCTATCATAGGGCGCAGACTGAACCAGGAAGGCAGCCCCAGCCAGTCGGAGACTTCCATATCTATATCACCCTGGGTCATGTAACTGGGCTCCATACGGCATCTCGAAACACTATAGGTGGTTTTCATGGTAATGTTATTGTCATCCTCCCAATCAGAATCTCTGAAACGCCCGCCGACATCCCCCAGGGCATTTGTGAGCACTTCAGCGCCCATGGAGAACCTGGGAAAATTCAACCTCATCACTCCCCCGCCCCACCACGAGTCCAGTGGAAACTCCAACTTGCTGAGAGGTGCCTGATAGGGAGGATAGGGGTTGCCGAATTCGTAGGAGGTGTGGCTGTTTAAGAGGCGCTTTACTTTTACACCCAGCGAGAGATGCTCAAAAAACTGGACAGTTCCTTCTTTTTGGAAAGCCGAGGTTTCTTTACTTACAGGTAGTACGGTCTCTTCTTTTTCATAGGCGTAAACTATTGAAGCCATAACATGAAGAACAAGAAGAATAGCGAGGCATAACATGCTCAACAAAAACGGCGGGCCGTAGATATGTGTTCCCGGAATATTATATATCTTGATCCACATAAGATAGTGTTTATTGTACCATACTAAAGTTTAGATATTTTCCCCGAAGGGCGATTGCTTTTCAAGAAAATAATCATTCCTAACATTATAATAATGACCACATGAAAGCATGGACAGGTCGTTGGATATGGTAACTATTTAGTTCAGGAAGGAAACCAGCGGTTGTGGATGTCACCTTCCCTCTTTTGAGTACAGCTCATGGCTCATAGCAATCAGCAAAGAAGTTGTAAACGCGGTAAACAGGGAGTGTCCCTTCCATACGGTTTAATCCCGACAGCGGAGGGACAATTGCCGTCCGAATCTCAGGAAGATTTTTCAAAAGTGAAATAGCGTTATACAGCGCCCGTATTGATTTTCCGGAGATATCAGCAGTTGTAGACACTGTGTCTACAATTTCCTTGGATAGGTCTTCGGGCCTCCGATCGTAGTTCACCAACTCGCTCATAAGGAAGGTTGAAGGTGAATGGTGAATAAGATGAACTGTTCACTATTCACTAACGACTATTCACTGAAGTAACACAGCACTTTAAGCCCTGAAATTGGCCATTTTCCATGCATAAAAAGACTTATTTCAATAGGTTGGTTTGGTTCGACCCCAATTATTATTCCGCTAAGATGGTGCAAAAAAACAAGACCCCTTTACCACACTGGACATTTTCGTTGGCGAAACGAACTACCCCGTGGTTTACCGCGGGGCAATCCGTCCCCGTCCCCTCTATTCATCGTAAAGTGAGAGGAACGGGCCGCGAAAGACCAACCTTTATTGGTTTTATTTTAAGAAGGCAAGGCTCAGCCAGGGAAGATAGGTGATGATCGCAAGGCCGATGAGAAGGATGCCGATGAATGGAAGTGAAGCAAAGTAGAGGCTTAATATCGGTTTGTTGAAGCGGATGCTGGAGATGAAGAGGTTGATCCCCAGGGGGGGTATGGAGGCCCCGATCTCCAGATTAGTCAGGAAGATGATCCCCAGGTGAATAGGATGAATTCCATAGGCCTGGGCGACAGGGGTAATAAGGGGAACTACAACGGTCAGCGCGGGAAACATGCCCATAATGCACCCGACCGCTAAAAGGAAGAAGTTGAGCATGATAAGAAAAAGGAAGGGGCTCGTAATATGGGCCTTTAGAAAATTCAATGTCCTCATGGGGAGTTCTGCATCGATTAAATAATTCGTCAGACCGAGGGCCGCTCCCAGGATGATCAGGATCCCCCCTACCAGCACCATGCTTTTTTTCATAATCTTCGGCAACTCTCTCCACTTAATATCTCTGTAGATGAATACCTCCACCACAAGCACATAGGTCGCGGTAATAGCGGCTGCTTCACTTACCACAAAGTATCCGCCATAGATGCCTCCCAGGACCACAATAGGGAGCGGAAGTTCCCAGATTGAATCCTTCACTGCCCTGAAGACCTCCGGTACGTTGAAACTGGTGCGCGGAACTTTGACTGCAATCGCCTTGTTGAAACAAAACAGGGCAAGGAGGAGAATCAGGAGTATTCCAGGCAAAATGCCGCCCAGAAACAGTTCGTCAATCCGTACCTTTGCCACGATGGCATAAAGGATCAGAGGGAGGCTCGGGGGAAAGAGAAGACCCAATGTCCCTGATGTGGTTAAGAGTCCGAGAGAGAATGGTTCCGGGTATTTTCCTTTTAACATGGCAGGGAAGAGAATACCCCCCATGGCTATGATAGTGAGGCCTGTCGCGCCTGTGAGAGCGGTAAAGACAGCACAGGTGAGGAGCGCGATCATCGATACCCCGCCGGGCAACCAACCTAATATTGCATTGGAAAGTCTGATTAATCTCCTTGGCGCACCGCTCTCGGAAAGAAGATAACCGGCAAAGGTGAAGAGGGGGATCGCGACAAGGATTGGGGTTGTCGCTATTCGATGCATTTCGATGATCATGGCCGAGGAGTCAATGTGACCGGAAAACAGCAAACAGAGGGTCAGGCCGGAAATAACGATAAAAAGGGGAACGCCAAGAAGCATCAAAAGAAAAAGGGCACAAATAACGAAAAAGAGGGTCATCCTTCTCTTTCCTGCTGGTGAACTATGAGAATACTCTTAAGGAAATAAAAAAAATATCGTAAGGCCATTATGCCGAAGGTAACAGGAAGAATGATTTCGGAGACCCAGGACGGAATTCCCAGGAAGATTACACTCTTCATCTGGAACTCATTATTAATAAATTTCAGGGCGGCAAAGGTCAGGAAACAGCAAACCAAAAACGAAAAGGCATTGATAATAATTGCAACAACCCCCTTTCCCTTCGGCGATAACCATCGGGCAAACACATCGATGCAAATGTGTTTGCCTTCCCGTACTGCAATAGTAGCCCCGATAAATCCTGTCCATAAAACGAGGCCCCGGACAAGGGCATCTCCCCAGGCAATACCGGTAGAAAAAAGGTTTCGAAGTATAATCTGAGAAAAGGCGATGAGAATAAGGGCGCTTAACAGGATTACAAGGAGAATCTGCTCCACCCGACCGATGACTTCATCGATCCGTTCCCATTGATCCGTCATTTCACTCCCTTCCGGTAATTTGTCAACTGAGAAGTTACATCATCCACGGTTGTCCGGGAAAAGGCTTTTCCGCTAATGCGGCCCATGGCATCATTAGACAGTTGTCTGAGCTCATCAATCTGATTCTTTGAAGGGGTTATGATCTTTACCCCCTGCTTCACCATTACTTTGGTTGCCTCCTGATTTTCATTTCGCGTTATTGCCTTCAATTGGCTCAGATGACGCTGGGAGCTCTCAAGGAGAATAGCCTGATAGGCAGGCGACAAACGGTTAAATGCATCTTTACTGATGACGATAGCGCCTGCCACATAGGCAAGGGGAACATTTGTCAGGTATTTCACTTTAGTAAACCACTGGAGCGAGATGGCCCCGGAGGGAGGAATATAAACAACATCCACTAAACCGGTTTGGAGACCCACTAAAACATCAGGAATAGAAAGAGGAATGGCCGTCACTTTGGCCGCATCGAAGACTGCCTTGGCCACGTGAGATTCTTCCTGGATCCAGACCTTTCCCTTTTTGATGTCCGCTACGCTGGAGATAGGAATAGTGGAGGACATGAGATAGACAAACCCTACCTCGGAAAAACCCAAGAGTACGTATCCATTATCTTCAAAGCCCTTCTTGAGAAATGTATCCATTTTTTCCAAAATGAGGTCGACTTCATCGTAATTTTGAAAGAGAAAAGGGATTTGCAGGACATTGATCTCTTTAAATATCGCTGATAGGCTTGCTGAGGTCAGGGCTGCAGCCTGAATTTGGCCAATCTTCATCTTTCGAAGCATATCATTCTCATCGCCCAGCACTCCTCCGGCATAAATCTTAAGCTGAACCTTGTTTTCGGTCTTTTTTATCACTTCAGTATTTAAGGCATGGAGCATCTTAACCCAGGAATTTCCCTCCGGGGCCAAGGTGGCCAGCTTGATGACAACCCCTTTCTCAACCCCGTGTGCCGGCCCGATAAAAAGAAGACATGCCAGCAACAAGAGCCCAATAAATTTGATTCCACTGCAAATGTTCATATCTGCTCCTATTCGAAAATTTCCTCTTTATGATTCAACAGGTCCGCTGCCTTTTTCCTGGCAACCGCATTAAGGAGTGTTACCTCCGGCAATATATCAACAGGAGTATCCAGAACCTTCTGAAGGGTTGAAACGAAAAGGTCTTTGTCGATGGCCTGCCGTGCGTAAAAGTTTGCATAATAGACATAAGTCATTAAAAATTTGCCCTGCCCCATCTCTAAAGCCCTCTGAAAATGTTTTTGAGCCTTTTCCAGGTCTCCGCCGGCGTCTCTGGGCCAGGAGGCAAACCATATCCCCATAAAGATGTGAGGCCCGCCATAATAAAAACCTTCGTCGAGTTCGAGTACCTTTTTCATCATCAGTTCAACCCTTGGAAGCTCAGCCAGGGCCTCCATCGAATCCAGGTTCAACTTGATCCAGTTTCCCCAGGAGGTGGCTGCCCAAAACAAATAGGGGACATCTTTCTTGCCGCAGGCCTTCACACCTTCCCTGAAATCGTCAAAGAGGCTCTGAGCAGGGTCCTTGAGCCCCCTTATCTCCAAGGATCGCAGAGAGTAATGCCTTGCCCTCCCGTAGAGCAGCTTTGCATACTCCGGATCGGTTTCCTCCATAAAGGCCGTGGCAAAGGAAGAATAGATCTGAGCAGCATTGATGAGCAACTGCTCATTGTCCGGCACCGACTCGATCATGCCGTCCATCAACATCAGATAGGCGGGAATTCCTTCACGGACCAGCTTAAGGTCAGATTGTTGAAAGGCAGATTTTGACACCCCTTCCAGCAATGTCGATGTCGCCGCAACAGTTAACTTCTTATTCGGCAGACAACCGGTTAATAGAAAAAGACATATTACACAAAGTAGAATAGGGATTTGCAAAAGTTTCATCTCTTGTAATGTGAATTTATACATTCAATAAAAATCTTATCCGTAACGTGTTACCACAAAATATTTTCTAAGGCAATGCTTAAATAGCGTGAGCAGAGACGACATTTTATCTTTTTTGCGCGACTTTAAAAACAGGTACGGAGATAGGTGTGGCATCATTTCCCTTGGTGTCTTCGGATCGGTTGCTCGCGGTGAAGTGCGTGATGACGGCGACGTTGACATCTGCATCAGAACCAGAACGCCTGATTATTTTACAAATTCTCCCGAAGGCATGGAGAGGATAAGAGAATGAATCTTCTTTATATACCTGCCTTCTTAGCTTTACAATGTAACGCCAGCCATATGGTCTTCTGCGTCGGGTCAGTCCATTCAACTCTATGTCGTTTACGGGCAGGAATATGGATATAATCACCGGGCTTCATGGTCCTTGTATGCTTTTCATCTTCAAAACATAATCCGGCGCTGCCCTGAAGCAAAAACACCCATTCATCGCTATTCTGGTCATACCACTCCCCTGGCGGGGTTGCATGGCCACAGGATATTATTCTTTCAAGCCTGATATCTTTGTTTTCGATAATCACTTCAAATACTTCTTTCTGAACGGACTCAGGGAGGTTTTTAAAAAGATTTTTCATTTCAATGATATAGGTATATTCTGAATTAAAGTTCCAGCCAGGAATCGGAATAAAGGGTCTGCCCGAGGAGGACTTTGGCTGTTTTTACATAATAAGCCTGTTCCTTCGAAAGCACAGACATATCAATACTGTCTCCGTCCATTATTCTATATACAAGGCTCTCAATCTCAGGCCTTTCATCTTTTGCAATTGACTTCAGTTCCGCATCAAAGGCATCGACAATAGCAGAATACATGCCGTATCGTTTGATCATGATAAGGTAGGTCCTGTTTAAAATCCCCCTGAGATGAGCAGGGGCTCCGTTTGATACATTTGAGAGCCCACAGGTGGACTTTGAGTCGGGTGCAAGGTCTGTAAGCATCATAACGAATTCAGTGCAACCCTGAACCTGTATCTGCTGGGTATTAATCGGAAGCACAATCGGGTCAAACCAGATATCTTCTTCCGGTATTCTATAACTTGCCGCCTCTGCAATAAGCTGTGCTGCCAGCAAGCCTCTCTCATTGGCGTCTCTTGGTATACCCTCTACCCCGAGCGTAAGTCCGATAAAACCTGCGTTATATTTCCCGGCAAGGGGCATAAGTGACTTGATTCGCTCAGGCCGTGCAGATATGGAATTAATGAGCGCCTTCCCTCTGTGCGCACGCAGGCCCGCCTCCATAGCCTCAATATTCGTAGTATCAAGGGAGAGGGGAAGATCAACCGTTTCCTGGACGGTCGTTACCACCCATTCCATCAGTTCCGGCCCTTCTTTCCTTGCCGGACCAAGGTTTATATCAATCATATCCATACCTGCCTTTGCCTGGGCAAGGGCCATCTCTTTTATCGGTACGGGGTCTCTCTGCCTTAAGGCATCACCGATCTTTCTGGATATAACATTAAGGTTTTCACCGATTAACAACATGGCTTCCTCCTTTAAAAGCAGGGTTCGAGGGGTCGTGGGTTCCAGGGTTTAAGGGTTTAAAAATACTTGAACCCTCTGCCCCTTGACCCCTTGAACCCTTCGCCCTTATGTTTTCCATGTCTTAAGATAAGCGGGTAGGTGTGCCGCTTCCCTTGGACCAATAAGGATTTCCCATCCTGGAAGTTCTTCTTCAAGGTCTCCCAGTATTGCCGCAGAATAGCCAGGGATAATAACCTTTTTATGCGTTATTTTTTCGGTAATGTCGCATTTTTTTATAAAGGCTCCTACAGTATCGCCGACAAACTTTCCTGCTGCCCATGCTGTCATTACCGACAAGCCTTCAGTATCCATGACGCAAAGCCATGCCGGTACCCTCGAATTCTCTATTTCACCACTGACAATAAAATACGTGAGTGAAAAATTGCACGTTACCAAAACAGGAGAATCCTCACCGGGGTTGTTGATTGGATAGATGCCCTCCTTCGTAGTCATAGGTCTCTGCGGATCCGTATATATGTTCAACCTCTGGAGGAGAAGAGGAAAAAGAGACTCGCCCGAAAAATCGCTCAGCACAATGATGCCTGCATACTTGGCGATAAACGTGGATGCAATTAACGCCTCTTTCATAACATCACCCGTCATTTCGCAGGGAAAGGTAATGGTAGGAAACCCTAATGGTTTAAATTTACTCAAAAGGGCAGCCCTGCGAATGATTATCTGCTCGTGGAAGCCTTCTTTTAATGTGCGTGTTGCGGTATCGATCACCAGATCTTTCAAACCCATTCCGGTCAGCTTATCAGTTAAGCCTGCCACCTCTTCAATCCCTTGCCCTTTCACGGCTAAAGGACAGGCATATTCCTTTGCAAGATTACCGAATACCTCGTAATTAGCTCCAGTGGCTGCATAAATGAGGGGCTTCCTGTCCTTCGCAATCTCCAGAGCCTCTTTCATTATGGCCGGGTCACCTGATATAAGGATAATGCCATAAGATTCGGTACAGGCCTTTTTCACCATATTAAGAAATTTTTCTTTATTTCCCGTTTCCTTCAGGGCAAAAAGTTCCGGTCTCAATGTTAACCCGACCCTCTCATATTGAAATTGTCCAGGCCTTGAGAATCTTTTATCTACCTCGTCATCATCCATGCTGTCGCTGATGAGAATAGCAATGCCAGGCTTATTAAAAAACGTCTTTTCATGCCTGAACATAACCGTCTCGCCGCCTATTTTTATCCCATAATCTCCAATTCCAATCGATACCTGCCTTATGGGAGGAGCACTCGCATCAGAAAGCTGATCCCTTGCCTCATCGGATACATGGGGACATGCATCGAGCTCGGCCTTCGCTGCTGCAAGCCCCATGGCAAAAGCAAGACAGGTAGGGAACTTGCATTCACCACAATTTGTCTTTGGAAGAAGCTTAAATATCTGTATTCCGGAAAGCGCCATATATTACTCCTTTATTAAAATTCAGTGAATAGTCATTAGTGAATAGTGAATAGCTAAAAAACAGAGACAGTCTGGATGTCAGTTCCATCGACTTTTGCCAAATTTTTAAATCCTTAAAGTTTCGTATCTTTTCCAATATCCATTTCCCCAAAGGTTATTCACTATTCACTATCTACTATCTACTATTCACTATCTACTATTCACTATCTACTATCTACTATTCACTATCTACTATCTACTATATACTATTCACTATCTACTATTCACTGCCTTTACATCAACGAATCCATCGTAAGGCATGGATGGCCCTTTGCTGTTATATACTCCAGTACCTCGTCTTCGGTAATTGCAACCGTTTCATCGGCGATCATATCAATGAAGTTCGGTATGCCAAGTTCTTCCCCCCTCTTCTGCAACCTTTCCTTGATCTCTTCTTTCAATCGTTTCGGCATCCATACAAGTCTCAAAAGACCGCCATCGCCTTTTAAAAACTTCCTCTGTGCTATGTTGTACTTGCTGTGTCCCAGGAAACCCGGGCTTTGTGCGCCGCCACCCACAGAACCGGCAAGGGTTGTAAATTTCATACCGCAGGGAGTCATATCCGTAAAATCCCTGTCCACTGTCATTATACCATTGCACATGGGCATTATGGCAGCAATGCACTCACAACACCCGCACGTTGTCATGGGATCTACCATAAGGCTGTATAAGCTGACATTCTGAACCTTCTGTCTCGATGCCTTGCTGACATATTCATTGCATCCCTTAAACTGGCCAAGCATTTCATCAAGGCACTCACCTTTCTGAATGGGCTGATTCGGTCCTTCAGGACTTATTTCAAAGGCAGCACGGCAGTCAAGCCAGTTATAGGCGCCACAGAGGCCTGTCCGTTCAGGGCTTATGACGCATACATGATTGGGGGCAAAAGACTGGCATAAAATACAGGAGTAAAAGGTATCAATGCTCTCATCTGTCATACCTTCAACTCTTGCGTCCCTGTGATTATACGACGCCCTCGCCTGCTCGAGTATCTCCTTTACCTTTTCTTCTTCTGTATAAATCTTTATTTGAACTTTATCAAAGATTGCTCCAAAATCCTGATGATATTTTGCATGAATTATTTTCCCTATGTGCTCCAGCTTAAAACCTTTTTCTACTGCCTGCTTTGAGACCCTTATCCATGCAATATCTCTCTGGCCGATGTGCATAATACCCTGCGCCTGATTGATCAGATGGTGGTTCTGGCGCTCAAGGATAGGTTCAAAGTCTTCCTGAAAACTCCGCCCTGCAACCTCTGCGAGCATTGCAAAGTGCAGTCTTGTTCCCGGCTTAACATCGTCTACATCAGGTCCGATTACTTCAACCTTTCCGTCGTCCACCTCTTCCATCCTTCTCGTCGTCGTCCACTCAACCGCGATAGTCCTGCCGCCACCCATTTCGAGGTAAATTTCCTCACCACGCACCCTTTCACCCTCAAATGCAGGTCCATAAGAAACAGGGATTGGAACTTTAGCAACCTGCACCTTGAGACCCCTTACCTCAACCGCTTTCTGCACTATCTGGTCATGGGAAATGTTAGAAACTACATGCTCATAGGTGCATATACCTGTGGGTAAAACCTGCGGGATGGGCGTATCCGCTATAGTGGGAAATCCCCAGTTTATTGCGCCTGCTGCATTGGCATACCATTCATCGGTCACATTTCCAAGGGCAAGGACAAAGGCATATGTCCTGTCTTTGTTGTAAATAAGGTTTCTCCTGAAGTCTCCCGGTTTGATACCGCCAAAGGCCATGGCAACACGGCACGCAAAACCTATTGCAAAAACAGCGGCAGATATATCCGGGCCAAACGGGACAAGACGTGTTGGCCATCCTATCTGAACATTCGCTTCGATAAGTTGCTCGGAAAACCTGTTCCCCTCATGCCCGGCACACATAAAGACATAGAGATTCTTTTCCTGCAATTCAAGGGCAATCCGGGCAGCAGTCTGCGGGTCAGGAACGGCCCCGGCGATAGCAGCAAAACCTGGCGCTGTTCCATCTACAAACTCTACGCCCCTCTTTCTGAAAATCACATCATTCGCTGCGCCCAGCCATAATCCCCCCTTATCTGAAGGATTTACTTCTTCACTGTTGGCAAGGTAAAAACCCGGTTCCTCGAGGTACCTGATGGCCTCTATTATTTCTTCAGCAAAAAAGGTCGCCATTCCGGCATCAAGGGCCGGGGCAAGGTAAGGGAGAGGAGTCTTCTCCTTTACGGGAGGCGGAATAAGTCTTTTACAGATATCAAGAACTCTTCGCATATCTTCTAACTTTGATACACCTATACCCGTCATGGCATATATGATGGGGAGATAATAAGCGGTATTGGGAAAACCAACCTCCTGTTTTGGTCCAAATCTTTCCAGGGCTTCCCTATGTTTTTCTTCAGCCTTATTGTAAATTTTATGTGCTCCTCTTATTGCCGCCGATGCTATAATCTTAGACATCGATACCCCCATTTTTCGATTTAAACGCCGATACGCCGGTTCGCCGGTTCGCCGATACGTTGATCAACGCAATGTACTTCATGCCATTGCCCTTCTCATTGCCATATCAAACAACACCCTTTCCCGCGCCTTATCAAGGCCAAGGGCTTTTCTTTTCTTGTCTATGTGCTCTATCATGAGACGGGCAGCCTTTATTGGATCGGGTTCGTATGCCCACATGGCCTTGAACATTTCCTCGTATCCCTCAAAAAGGTGACGTGTCACCTTCTCGCTGCCTGATGTTGGCCATGTGGTACCAAAGACCGTAAAGACCCCTGATGCTACAAAATATTGGCCTATAGCAAGGGCCTTTTCGCTCATCCATTCCGGTGCCGCCCCTGCAGCCGGGAGATCGCTTATATCATCACCGAGCCCCCCTTCTTTCACCATGGCTGTTGCGGCAATAAGGATTCTTGAGTTATCAACACAAGAGCCCATATGAAGAACAGGCGGTATCCCCACTGTTTCACATACCTCAGCCAATCCTGATCCGGCAAATTCACGCGCTGCTTCCGGTGTTAAAAGCCCGGCCTTTCCACAGGCCATGGCAGCACATCCCGTTGTTAATACAAGAACATCGTTCTTTATGAGCTCTTTAATCATAGTTATGTGTCCGGAATCGTGGGGGGTCCTCACATTGTTGCATCCCACAACCCCTGCAACACCCCTTATCCTGCCATTTATTATATTATCGTTCAAGGGTCTGTAACTCGCCCTGAAAAGTCCTCCCAGAAGATAATTGATCGTCTCATGGCTGAAACCGGCAACCATATCCTGGGAATAGGATGGGATATTGACGGCATGCCTCCTGTTCGGGTAATTATCAATTGCCATCATTAGAATCTTCTTTGCCGTATCAAGCCCGTTTTCAGGATGAAATTCCATGTGTGTGGCGCCTTCTATCCTTGCCCTGTCTGATGTGGAAATCAACCTTGTATGGAAGCACTCGGCCACACTTTGCAGCCCCTGCATTTGACACTGGACATCAACAGTCATCAACTCCACTGCACCGGTAACCAGTGCGAGCTCCTGCTGGAGAAAATTTCCGGCACAGGGTATGCCGTGCCTCATGAGCACCTCGTTGGCTGAACAGCACATGCCGGCAAGGTTAATGCCCTTTGCTCCCACCTTTTCAGCAAGCCTCTTTATTTCAGGGTCACGACTCGCAACAACAAGCAGTTCCGGCAGCAATGGTTCGTGTCCATGAACAATCACATTTACCTGATCCTCCTTCAAAACGCCAAGGTTTATACTCCCAAGAACAGGTACAGGCGTACCGAACATAATATCCTGCAGGTCCGTTGAAATCATGGAGCCACCCCAACCATCAGCAAGTGCGCACCGTGTTGTCTGAAGGAGGATATGTTCATAGTCCTGATCAACACCCATATGCGTTCTGTGCATGATTTCAACCACTTCCCTGTCTATTCCCCTCGGTGTAACTCCATATTTTTTCCAGATATCCTGTCTCTTCAGGGGTGCCTTTTTTATGTATACAAGTTCACCGCGTTGTTTTCCGAATTCCTTAAGAGCCTTCTCACCCAGTTCAATGGCAATGTCCTTCATGTCTCTCCCCTCAACTTCGATGCCAAAATCAAGGGCAACTTCAAGGAGTTTTATTTCATCTTTAATGGCAAAGCCCTGTGCCTCGCCGCGTGCCGTCTTTATAAAAGTCTCTACAACCTCCCTCGCATGATCACTGTGGGACGCTGAACCTGCAGCAACCTTGCGCGCAAAATTTCTTGCTACAACGGTCTCTATTGTGGCGCCGCAAACACCTTTCCTGTCCTTATGCTCATCCTTTTAGGAACGCGGGAGCCTGCAGGGCCCCATGGCGCAGATTTTACAGCAGCTCTCCTCAACACCAATCGGACACGGTTTCATATCATCGGCGCGGGAAAATACGGTGCTGATATTTTCTCTCTGAGCCTTATCGAGCAACTCAATCGTTGCGCCATCGATGCTTCTTATTTTATCTTCGGGCATAAAACCTCCTTATTCCAAAAGCAAATTACAATAACCAATAGACAAATTACAAACGAAATACCTAACCAAGCATATTTGAAACTTAAGTTTACAAATTACAATATCCAAATCACAAACAAATTCCGGGCTCCAATATTCAAATTCCAATTTTTGCAGGTTTATCCTTTCTGGTTATTGTGATTTGCAATTTGTTTGTATATTGTAATTTGGTCATTGGTTATTGTATATCCTTCAGGCAGTTAATTCCCCAATCATATCCTTAATCAGTGCGATGCTATCAGGATGTCTCATAACCACAATATCGGCCCCTGCCATAAGAAGGCTCATGGCCGTGATTGCTTCCATTAATATCGACCTCTTCTTCTCGTCTCCAAGTTTAGGGTCTTCCTCTTTTGTAAGTCTCGTTTCTCTTGTCTTCCAGACTTCATGAGCAAGGTTGCAGATGACGGGGTACTGGAGCTTTGCATCCTCCTGGGTGAGCGCTGCCATTCTGTCCCTCTCCATTACAGAGTATGTATATTCCAGGCCATAGCCAAGACCGCCGGTTGTAGGATCAACAACAATCTTTTCATCAGGAACACCAAGGTTGCCGAGGAGAATATTCAACTGCTTTGCAAGGTTAACATCTATAGGGGTTGATGCCATAACAATCTGGTTATAACCGATAGCCATGGCGCCTATCTGTTTGTAATTCTTTTCGGCAACAGGCCCTATTGCAACATTTTTACCCTCGCACACCTCTGTCACCCTGCGTAATAGTGTAGCATCCTTCTCATCATTCGCCGTACCCCATACAATAAGAGGAACGGCTATAGCATCAACAACATTTTTAACAACTGCCACAGCTTCCTCCACATCCCTGTCCATACCGTTCGGGTCGGCACTCTTTAATTGCAGTGCAATAAGTTCCGCTCCATATACATCAATACATTTTTTTGCCCAGGCTACAGGATCTTTTATGACATCCCTGAATGGCTCTACGGCCCATTCCTGCCAGTCCTGCGGCTCATAATCCCACACTTCGAAGGCTACTTTCGGAGGGTTTGGCATTTCCCCCTCAAAGACATAAAAGGGGTAACAACTTTCTCCACCTACCTTGATTGCCTCAGATCCGGTTCCGATAGTTACTTCCTTTATCCTTCCCGTATACTTTATTTTTGGTATTTCAAAAGCCATTCTTCCTCCCGTTATGCTTCCTGTTTGCGTTTCTCGCTTCCGTACCATTCCTTACTATACCAGTATCTCAGGGCCGTTTTTATGTAACCTATTTTTTCTTCACGGGTTCCAAGCTTTATTCTCCAGTCCTGCAACCCTTCCGGTTTGCCCTCATCATACGTTGGTCCTAACACTTTTATTTTTTTGCCTTCAAAATTTTCTTTTTCTTCATATTGGTAATCACTCATAAAACCTCCGTCACATTTACCATTTAATTATATATTAATTATATATCGTCCATCAATTTTATCACGCAGGCTCCTGTCCGCCAGAGCTATGGCCAGGCGGGAAAGCCTGCGGCTACCAACTGCTTTCTACCAACTGCTTACCGCCTACTGCTTACTGCCTACTGTATATTTCGCTGCCTTTACCGTATTCAGCATTAGCATTGTTATTGTCATCGGTCCGACTCCACCCGGGACAGGTGTAATCGCTGCAGCCTTCTCCTTCAATGCCTCAAAATCGACATCTCCGCATAGTTTTGCCTTACCCTCAGGCGTCATGCCAATCCTGTTTACACCAACATCTACAATGACAACACCTTCCTTGACCATATCAGCAGTTATCGCCTTTGGTCGACCCGCTGCCACAATGAGAATATCAGCCCTTTTTGTATGAAACACAAGGTCTCTTGTTCCGGTATGACACATGGTAACCGTTGCGTTTGCACCCTTTGCCTTCTGGACAAGCATCATGGAAATTGGTTTGCCCACAATATTACTCCTTCCCACAACAACAACCTCTGCCCCGTCTATCTGCACATTGCTCCTCATAAGGAGTTGCTGAATTCCATAGGGGGTGCATGGATAAAATCGTGCTTCACCGATCATTAATTTACCTACATTAACCGGGTGAAAACCATCCACATCCTTATCCGGGTCTATCGCATAGAGAATCTTTGTTTCGTTAACCTGCTTCGGGAGCGGCAATTGGACAAGTATACCATGTATTTTAAGGTCTTTGTTGTATTTGTCGATCATCTCGAGAAGCGCTGTCTCTGAAACATCCTCCGGCATATCTTCCTGAACAGAATAAAAACCAAGTTCTTTGGCCGTCTTCTGCTTCGCCGTCACATAACTTATCGATGCAGGATTTTTTCCCACAATAATGGTTACAAGGCCAGGTTCAATTCCATGATGTGCCTTTAAATCAATTACTTCCTGCCTGATTTCCTCTCGAATCTGAGAAGCTATTGCCGTACCACTGATTATTCTGGCTGACATATATGGCCCCCTTTATTACTTCAAATATCCAATAACCAATCTTCCAAATTCCACTCGTCTGCCCCGTCCCACTGTTTGCCTTGTTCCGAGGCACAGGCAGAAACATTCGGAAATTGTTATTTGGTTAGCGTTTTCTCAAAGACCTTATAGGCATCGACAAGCGCAACTGATTCCATGCTGAGAGAAAATATTGTTTTTCCCTCAATATCGTCCATTGCAAGTATTTCATCGTGTCTTATTAAGCCATCCACTTTCACATCGTTCTGTGTCGCAAGGTTCATCAGACCTTCCTCTTTCTTTTCATCCAATCTGTTTATGACTACATGAGTATTTTTGATATTGAGATTCAATTCCCTGATAAGGTCAAGTATTCTTTTTGCCGTTAAAATACCACGGGGCGTTGCGTCGGAAATCACGTAAAGATGGTCAATATCCTGGGTAACCAGCCTGCTCATATGCTCCATACCCGCCTCATTGTCAACCACCACATAGGCATAGTTTCCCTTCAATGCATCGATAGATTTTTTTGCAAGACTGTTGGCTGCACAATAACATCCCGGCCCCTCAGGTCTTCCCATTACAAGAAGATCAAACCCCTTTCCTTCAATGACCGCTTCGTTCACTTTATATTCAAACCAAACGTCCTTTGTCATCCCTGCCGGCACATCCTTTTTCATAAGCTCACGGGCATCACCGATTGAGATTTTTACAGTGACGCCGAGTAATTCGTTCAAATTTGAGTTAGGATCGGCATCAACAGCCAGCACAGGAACATCCTTTAATTTCTCAACAATATATCTGACAAACATCCCTGTAAAAGTAGTCTTACCAACACCACCCTTCCCTGCAATCGCTATAACCTTCGGCATGTACTTCTCCTATTTTTTCAGTTGTCGGTTGTCAGTTGTCAGAAACTTCCTGACCCCTGCTACCTGACCCCTGCTACCTGCTTCCTGCTTTTAATCTTCAGTCTTGCAATCACGCCAGGGAATGCCTTCTCATCGGTGTGCGGCAGGAACATCGCTGCCACAAATTCTTCTATAAATTTATTCATATTAGACAATTCAAGGTTTGTCATCATCTTTGCAATCCTCTCTGCTTCATCTATAAATCCTTTTGAAAAGGAGAGCAACCGTGCGCCAAGGAGCGAACCGTTACCCACAAATATAAACCGTTTAAGGGGTAATTCAGGCAAAAGCCCGATAGTCTGGGCCTTTTCAATGTCGATGTAATGCCCGAAACCGCCTGCAATAACTACCATCTCAATATCGCCAAATGAAAGACCTGCATTTTCAAGAAGTATCCTGCACCCGGCATATATGGCAGCCTTTGTGCGGATCAGGTTATCCAGGTCTGCTTCGGTAATGACAATGTCTCTGTTTATCTGCGTCTCCGGGGAATAACAAAGAACATATTCATAACCACTCTCCCCTGCCCTGAGTCTTTCTGTCTGTAAATCCCTTATAAACTTGCCATTCTGGTCAATCAGCCCTACCTCTATCAGTTCTGCAACAATGTCAATCAGTCCGGAACCGCATATTCCTAAAGGCTTCACCCTTCCTATGGTGAGGATCATCGGTTCAAAGGTCGTCGGATTAATCTTTACCTGTTCGATAGCACCCTTCCCTGCCCTCATCCCGAATGTAATACCACCACCCTCAAATGCAGGGCCCGCAGAACAGGAAGCACACATGAGCCAATCGTTATTGCCAAGAACTATTTCACCGTTTGTGCCTATATCCATAAACAATGTAATTTTATCCCTCTTCAAAATACCTGAACCAAGCACCCCGGCAACAACATCACCTCCCACATATGAAGCAACACAGGGGAATATATAGACATGCACATGATCATTCACGTTAACATCGAGATCCACTGCCCTTACAGGCGGTATCAGTGTAGCAGTCGGGGTATATGGTGAAAGCATGATATATTTCGGATCAATCCCGAGGGCAAGGTGTGTCATAGTAGTGTTCCCGGCAAACACGAGGTGCGATATATGCTCAATGCTGATCCCGCTTGTTTCAAGGAGTTCTTTTACAACCTTATTAATCGTTCCGATAACAACTTCATTAAGCTTCTTCAATCCCCCCTTTTTCCGGGAGTACATTATTCTTGAAATAACGTCTTCTCCGTAACTGATCTGGGCATTATAATCAGAGGATTCAGCAATTGTGCAGACATCCCTCCCATTGCCTGTGTGCTCAATCAGCTTTAATGCCGAGCAATTGGCAAGATCAAGGATTTGACCACAAACTGTGGTCGTACCAATGTCAATAACAATAGAAAAATTTTTATCTTCCGTATTGCCAGGTTCTATATTAATCAGTTTGCAGCCTTTCCTCGTAAGAACAATTGTAACAGTAACCTTCCAACGGGAATCCCTTAAAATCCTGCTCAGCCTTGTGAGAATCTTAAAATCAACAGATATATTTTCAATATTATGCTTTCTTTTAATCTCCCTCATGAGTCTGCCAAGATCCGATATATTGTCCTGCAGAGAAGGTTCGGGAAGTTCGATATACCGTTTAAATACAGCGGGATCAACCTCCCATCCTTTCACAAGCTGACCAATATCAATGGCAGAAAGAATGTGCGGCGCCCGCCGCCTTCTTTTTAAGACAGACCGGTCAATTTGCGATTCAAGGGGTATCTCCACAGTAACATCACCACGTGGAATAGTCATACAGGCCAGGCGCATCCCGGCATCATATTCCCATTGGGGTATTTTTGGATGGATAGGCGCGTAAACATCCCCTTTAATAATCTTTATCCTGCATTTGCCGCACGCAGCATTGCCTCCGCAGGATGCGTTTATGTAGATACCGTATTTCATAGCCATTTCAAGCAGATTCTCGCTATCTTCAGCTATGAAAACTCTATCCATTGGAAGAAATGTGATTCTATATTGTGCCATAAAAACCTCAGTCCTATATTATTATCAGATTATCCCTGTTTTTCAACTGATTATATATCAATATTTTCGTCAATATTGCTGAAACAATTGTGGAGCGGCGTTCATAATAATAAACATACGGACATGGAACGAATCGTAACAAAATAAATCAATATTATCATTGACAAATAAGGTTGCTTCAGATATATTTGTTCACTATACTGAATTATGTACAATGCACCGGTACTCAAGAAAGCAATAGAAGTTTTAAAATTTATCGTAAAAGACGGTAATCCTCTTGGCGTCACAGAAATATCAAAACAACTATCCATAAGCAAAAGTACTGTTTTCGGGATACTCAAGGCCTTTGAGGAAGAAAAATTCATTGTCAAGGATAAGGCCACCAAAAAATATGTTATCGGACAGGAATTACTTGAACTTTCAAAAAATGTTTTTAAGGGAGGGGAGTTCACAACAATTGCGAGACCGTTTCTGGAGAAGCTTATCGGGCTTGTTGATGAAACGGTATTCCTCTGCGTCAGAGAAGACAATGTGATAAAAGTCCTCGATGCCATAGAAACGAAAAAAACTTTTAAAATTTCTTCGCCTGTGGGAGCTGCATTTCCTATAACAGCATCAGTGCTATGTAAAGCCTTTCTTTCACCAATGGACAATGAAAAGATAAGGAGCTTCCTTAAAGAGAGAGGGTTACCAAAATATACCGAGAACAGTATCACTGATATAGACCTTTTCCTGAAAGAGGTCGAAAAAACGAGAACATTGGGATATAGCCTCGATCTTGAAGAGTATTTGACAGGCATCAGGGCTGTGGCAACTCTGATATACACAGATGGTGTCCCTGCAGGTGCTGTTTGTGCAGTAGGTTTTTCACGCTCTTTGAGCGACGACAAATTGCCCCATGTAATCAAACATTTAAAAAACACGGCACAACAGATAAGCGAAAGGCTTTCACAATTCAATCTGAAACAATAATATAAGGATCGCTGGATTAAAATAACCCTTTAACTTTCCTGGTATTTACATCAATATCTATCTTCCTGAACGCAGGGTCGGAACTTGTTCCCGGCATTAAACTTATAGCACCCGCTACAGGGCATAAAAATTTTGCGCCTGAATATATAAGGACATCCCTGACCGGCAAGGTCCATCCTTTTGGAACACCCTTCATCTCCGGTTCATGGGACAAACTTAAGTGGGTTTTCACCATCATGGTATAATAGTCTCTTTTCTCCGGGTCTGCCTCAATCTTTTTTGCCTTTGCCTCTGCCTCGGGAATCCATAAAACACCGTCAGCACCATAAACACTTTTTGCAATCACTTCGACCCTTTGCATTAAAGGCATTTCGATTGGGTAAAGGAATTGAAAATCAACCTGCTCTTCACAAGCATCAATGACCGCATCTGCAAGCTCCAGGGCTCCCTCGCCTCCCTTAAGCCAGTGTTCAGAAAAAGCAACACGGGCACCTTCATTTTCAGCATACCTGCGAACAAGGGCAATTTCATCCTTTGTGTCAGTATAAAAACCGTTGATACAAACCACGGGTTTGATGCCGGACATCTTTACTGTGCGGATATGATGGATAAGATTTGGTAAACCCTTTTCCAGCAACGGGAGGTTTTCTTTCTTATATTCGTCGGGAATCGGCAAACCCGGCGCAACCCTCGGGCCGCCTCCATGCATCTTCAAGGCCCTTATTGTGGCAGTTATCACTGTTACGTTAGGCTTCAAACCGCTAATCCTGCACTTGACATTCCAAAACTTTTCAAAACCTACATCTGCAGCAAATCCACTTTCTGTTACATGGTAGTCAAACATTTTAAGGCCAATGCGGTCCGCAATGATAGAAGATTGGCCAATTGCAATATTCGCAAAAGGTCCTGCATGAACCAAAACAGGTTGACCTTCCACCGTCTGCAGGAGTGTCGGGTTTATACTTTCTCTCATGAAAGCACACATAGCACCTGCCACTTCCAGGTCTTCCGCTGTTATGGGTTTCCCATTCATTGAATATGCAACCGTAATCTTCCCTATTTTTTCACGCAGATCTTTAAGGTCCTTAGCAATTGACAGGATCGCCATTACTTCCGAGCTTACAGCAATATCAAAACGGGATTGCATGGTAAAACCATCCATTCTCCCCCCGATACCCACAATGATATTTCTTAAAGTCTGGGCACAGAAATCCATTACCCACCCCATGGGCACATTTTTTGAATCAACGTCCAGACGACGCAGGCCTCTCTTTCCAAGCGCCTCATCGCTATAATTTCTTTCATGCTGCATCCTTGAAGTAAGGGCGACCATGGCAAGATTGTGGGCATAGGTAACGGCAGACACATCTCCCGTAAGCCCGAGCGAAAACTCAGTCAATGGGATAACCTGTGCGTTACCCCCTCCGGCAGCGCTTCCTTTAACATTCATTGTGGGTCCCGTTGAAGGTTGCCGTATTGCACCACCTGCCTGTTTTCCTCTTTTTCCCAGGCCTTCAATCAGCCCCATGGTTGTTGTTGTTTTGCCTTCACCAAGGGGTGTTGGCGTAATTGCAGTTACATCAATATAGTTTCCGTCTGCTTTGTCACCAAGTCTCTCCAGGACCTTCGCAAAATCTATCCTGCCAACCCTGCCCGATGGAATTACCTCGTCTTTTTGTAGACCAATCTCTTCCTGAAGTTGCCATATAGACTTCATCTGTTCCTCTGCAGCCTCAGAAATCTGCCAGTCAGCCATTATCATTGCATCATATGGCATGTTTTCCCCTTTCCCTTTTTTTCTCTGACCTGTAGCCTTTCATACTACCGGAAGATATCACAGATTCACTTGGTATTCATCAATTATAATGTGCTATTTTACTTTGTTAAATCACAGGCCTGTGGAAATCCCTGACTGAATTGACATAGTCGACACATGAATGTTAATGTAATGGAATGTTGTCTTTTCGGAACATATCGATAAGGTTCTATATATACCTGTTGAAAGAGTTGTCTTTTATGTTTCTCCTCTCGTTGGGTATCCTCACCTTCATCCTTGTGTTGGGCCGCATCGGAAAAATGGTAGATCTTGTGATTAATAAAGGTGTTGATTTAAAAGACATAATATTGTTAATCGTTTATTCTTCACCGCCTTATCTCATGTTCACCTTGCCGATGGCCTTTTTATTGTCTACCATCGTTGTGCTGGGCAGATTCTCCACGGAAAACGAAATCCTTGCCCTAAAAGCCAGCGGAGTTGATATTAAATGTCTTTTTCATCCTTTAGCAACGTTTGCCATAGCAATAACCCTCATAGGACTTATAAATTCAATAGCATTACTCCCTGCAAGCAGCGAGGAATTTCGAAATACCCTCATCAATATCATCAAAAAAGGTATTACCTTTGAAGATAAAGAAGGAATATTCAACGATAGCATACCTGGTATCGTTATCTACATCGACAAGGTAGACACAAAAAACAAATCACTCACCGGGATAATTGTATCAGATGACAGAGACAAAAATTTAAAGCAAACCATATCAGCAAATAAAGGTTTGATAAATCTTGACCCCCTTTCATTGGACCTGTTTTTTGTGCTGGAAAACGGTAATTTGCACAGATGGGAAAAAACAGATGACGTATACAGGAGTTTGTTCTTTAAAAAATATGCTTTCACGATGAATCTCACAAATATGCTCCCAAATACCACATCCTTAAGAAAAAGACCCTACGAAATGAACGTAAAAGAACTCAAAAAGGCTATGACAACAGCAAATGCAAATGATAGATACGAATATCTTCTCGAAATTTATAAAAAAATTTCTATACCACTTTCAACGCTTGCCTTTGTTTTCCTCACCATACCTCTCGGTATCAGAAGAAAGATAGAAGGCGGTTTTTCCGGTATTCTTTACAGTCTCCTCTTGTTTATCATCTATTACATGCTGATGGCATTTACCGAAAATGCAGGAAGGGCGATACACTCACCCGCATTAATAACATCGCTTGTGCCAAATATTGTCATAGCTGGAACAGGTCTCTATCTATTAAGGAATTTGAACAGCGAGGATCACATTACATTATCGCAAAGAATTCGATATATGTGGGGCTACTATTTTGAAAAGGTTAAATAGATACCTTATTTCTAACGTATTAAAGATCCTCGCTATTACAGAACTTGCAGGGCTGATAATGTTCATGACCATTGAGTTTTTTGAACATATGGATGTGTTTACAGCCTCATCGAGAAATTTTGTATTAGGTATATACTATCTTGTTTTAAGAATACCATATTACCTTAACCTGATTTTACCCCTGTCTTTCCTTATTTCAATGTTAATTTTTCTTATATTGATGGTAAGGAACAATGAGATGATCACCATAAGGACCTCGGGGATAAGCACAGCCTCATTAATGAAACCACTGATAGTGCTATCCATGATACTCATAGCTTTCTCATTTGTTCTTGCGGAGCTGTTTGTTCCGGTTACCCTCAGCAAAGCCGAATATGTTTATAGAGTTAAAATTAAAAAGGAAGAACCTTATGTTTTTTTTAAAAACGACAGGATATGGTTTAAAAGAGATAACATGATCTGCAATATTGATTTTTATGACATTAAAAAAGACATGATAAGAGGTCTCACCCTGTTAGAATTATCAAAAGATTTTTCTATCGAAAAAAGGATTGATGCAAAAGAAGGGGTCTGGAAAAACGGTTCCTGGCTCTTCACCGATGTGGTTGAAAGGACATTTGCCGATGATGGCATAAAAATGAAGAAGACATACGCCCAGATGAAGGATGTAATAAAAGAGCACCCTTCGATATTCAAGGTAATAGAAAAAAACCCTGAAGAAATGGGATATAAAGAACTTGAAGGGCATATAAAAAAATTAAAACAGGATGGGCATAGCACCAGAAGGTATCTTGTCGATCTGTACAACAAAATTTCTTCTCCTTTTGTAAACCTTATCATGGTATTTGCTGCTTTTTCCGTGGGGCTGAGGTATTCCAAAACAAAACATATCTCAAAAGGTATATTTTCCGGTATTTCTCTTGGTATATTTTACTGGTTTTTTCATTCGGTTTCTCTGTCCTTTGGATATTCTGAAATATTTCCCCCCTTGTTTGCTGCCTGGTTTTCGAACCTTCTCTTCTTCTCCATGGGTATCATTGGTATTGTTACGTTGAGGACATAATCCGTGAAGGCTTATCTTGATATTGAAACGGACAGGCGGGGAAATATAAGCGTTATAGGCATATACATCGAACAGAAAGGATTCGTGCAGTTTTATGGCAACGATATAACCACTGACAATGTTGAGACCATAATCTGTAATGCAAAAACTGTGGTAACCTTCAATGGTGACAGTTTCGATCTCCCCCTTATAAAAAAGTACTTAAACCTCGATATAATGGCAACGGCCAACTCCCTCGACCTGTTTAAAGAAAAAAAGAAGCTGGGTATTAAGGGAGGTTTGAAAGCGCTTGAGAAAATGTTTGGCATATCAAGAAAAACAGAGGGCATGAACGGATACGACGCCGTTAAACTCTGGGATAGTTACACAAAATATGGCAGGGGTGAAGCGCTTAATCTTCTTCTTGAATACAATAGAGAGGATGTGTTAAACCTGATCAGTCTTGAAAATTGCCTCGCCAATCTGAAGGAAAATAACCATGATCGAGTCGTTTGAGGTTAAATCTTTAGAATACAAGATTAAAGGGGTACTCACAACACCGAGGGGTTACAAAAAATATCCCTGTATTATTCTTTCCCATGGTTTGATAAGCTCGAAAGAAAGCTCGAAATACCTTGCACTTTCGGAAAATTTAATCCAGGAGGGGATAGCTACCTGTCGGTTTGACTATCACGGGTGTGGCGAAAGCGAAGGCAACATAGAAGATACCACCTTAACAATAAGGATTGGAAATCTTGATTCAATCGTTGAGTATGTTTTAAAACATCACCTTATAAACCCTGAAAAAATTGGTATATTGGGGAGCAGCTTTGGCGGCTCTTCATGCATAGTAACATCCGCAAAAGATAAAAGAATAAAGTGTATATCCCTATGGGCCACACCATATATATTAGAAAAAAAGGATGGCGGCAGGATATCGGATATAGAATTCAAGGAAACAATTTTTAACGATTTTTCAAAATATGACCTCTTATCGGAGGCCAAGAAATTATCATGTGCCTTAGTGGTACATGGAGAAGCTGACGAAGTGGTTCCCTTTCATGAGGGAAAGGCAATATACAAAAACATCAAAAAACCAAAAAAACTTTCTATAATCAAAGGTGGCGATCACATATTTTCTGTTACATCACATAGAGAAAAGGCAATTGAACTTGCGATAAACTGGTTCAGACGCTATCTGCTGGGTAGCTAATTTTCATCTTTCTTTTTCTCGCCTCTTGCTTTTACCCGTTCTCTGATTAAATCTCCAACCACATTACTTAATCCTATCCCCAACGCGAGAGAGAGTGCCATGATAATTCCACCGAATATTATTAAAAAACTGACAGTGATTATGGTATTACCAACACCGATATATTCAAAAACAATTCCAAATGTGATTATGGTGAGGAAAATACGTACGCCCTTTGCAATGAAATCACCATATTTTACGTTTGCGTTTTCACACGTCATATTAATCACTCTGCTGATAAAATTACTGAATATGATTCCCATCACAATGATTACAAGGGAAACAACTATATGAGGCAACGCACTGGCAATCCTTGAAGTATATTCCGAAAACTGTGATATGCCGATGAAATTGAGGCCAAAAGAGAAAAAGGCCACTATGAATATCCAGTAGACGATTTTGCTTAGGATTAACGAAGGGAGGGTTTTAACACCACCCTTCTCAAGAAAATTTACAATGCCGACATCCTTTGCCCATTTGTCAAATCGAAAGAGCATGAGGAGCCTTGCAATGAGTTTCTTTATGAACCAGCTTATGATAAAACCGCCTATCATAACGATAACCATCACTATCACGTTGAGGAAAACATCTGTGAAGTTCTCGTAGAGATCTAAAAACATATCTTTAAAAAATTCTTTCATGGGGAAAATATTATTAGATATGATGAGTTATGTCAATCAAAAATAAATTTCATTTATAATGTAATGCATGCATCTCCTCTTAAATATTGCAAAATATGGTACATGTATAGTAATCTAACGGCAAATGAGCGATATCATAATAGCTTTGGGCGTCCGGGAAAATGTTTTAGAAGATGTGCACATCCTTTCAAGAAAATCATTGGATCATCCCGAGGTTCTTATAGCCACCGGTAAGGATATTAAAAATGTAGTAATCGAGAAGGCTTCTACCCTTTTTATTGAGAATAATTTTGTTCTGGTCCTTTTAGACCCACCCGATGACCTGATACATATACTTAAAACCCAGTTACTGTCACTGAAGGAGAAAATACAAATCATCCTCTATTACACGTCCGCTTCAAATGACTTCCATAAGCCAATCGAGGGGAACATAGTTGTCCTGGAGAAAGAGAAGGATAAACGCATCAAAGAACGTGTCCTCAACATACTGAAAAAACACGGTAAGATTATGACCGATAAAGGGTTTCATGTTTTAAAGGAAAAAATTAAAGATGAATCTATTCTTGAGATGGAATTGATGAAACTCATTAATTTCATAGGTGAAAAACAAGAAATAAAATCGAAGGACGTCCTGTCTGTTGTCACCGAAACACATGAGGAAAGCTTGTTTTCCCTGTTTGATGCACTTGCACAGATGAAGAAAAAAGAGGCGCTTAATATATTTGAAAATCTTTTGCTGAATGGTCTTCACATCCTTGCCATACAGGGTTACTTGGTCAAACAAACACGGTTGATGCTGCAGGCAAAAGATATGGAAGAGGTCTTTAAGACAGGCTCAGATTATGGTACCTTTTTGAAAACTTTTAATAAGTGGAAAGAAGGCTTGGATTTGAAACCTTCTGATAAAAGACAGCATTTCCCCTATCAAAAACCTTTTTATGCCTATAATCTGTCAAAAACAAGTCAAAAATTGAAAAGAAAAGATCTCGTCGCTTTTTTTGATGTGCTCACTGATTTCGATACAAAAATAAAGAGAGGATCAAAATTTGACCGTATTCTTTTAGAATATGGGCTCTTAGAGGCATAAATGCTCCATATCATACTTTTCTTATTAACTATTGCTTCAACGTACTTCGTAGGTGGTTTATCCTATAGCCTTTCAATTATCTCCATACTTCTTGCACATGAGATGGGTCATTATTTTATGAGTAAAAAATATGGTATACCTGCAACATTGCCCTATTTCATACCATTTCCGCTGTCCCCGTTTGGTACATTCGGGGCAATCATAAAGATGAAAGGGGTTATTGTTAATAAAAAGGCGTTATTTGATATCGGGGTTGCGGGACCAATATCGGGCTTTCTTGTAGCTGTCCCGTTTATTATTTTAGGCATTAAATTATCAGATATTCAGTCCATATCGGGCAGCGCATCATTTATCGAGCTTGGCGACCCGTTGCTCTTCAAGATTATCCAGCAATTAATTGTAGGAAAAATACCTCCAGGGTATGATCTTGTCTTACATCCCTTTGCCTATGCAGGGTGGGTAGGGTTATTCGTAACAGCCCTTAATCTCCTCCCTGTAGGACAATTAGATGGTGGTCATATCATATATGCAGTTTTCGGTGATAAAAGCAGATGGGTGTTTATTGGAACTATCACTACGCTTGCCATCATCTCTATATTTTATAATCCCGGGTGGTTAGTGTTAGTTATAATCCTTCTGATTTTTGGTATGCGGCATCCTAAGCCCCTTGATATGGAAACTGAACTCGATAGTAAAAGAAGGTATATCGCTTTAATAATCCTTATCATATTTGCACTCTCGTTTACCCCTGCGCCTTTTCCATCGCTAAACACAGGAGGAAATACAGGGAAAATTGGCGGCATCCCCATATGACAAGCTTTTGTAAACAACATTTTAATTGTAATTGGAATTATTTAGTTATGTTGAGATGATTTATCATTGAAACGGTCAAAGGGTCCGAGCCTCTCTTGAACCCTCGAACCCCTTGAACCCTCGAACCCTCGAACCCCGATTTTAAAACACCGGTTTTACGTTTTGTGCTGGTTTTAAATTCAGGCTTGTAATTACCTCAGAGCTCTGAACCACATCCACAAAATTCTTTTTCCCGTCAAGCATATCCCAAACATCCTCTTTCATGAAATATATGTGGATATATTCTATAAACCCGCCATAAGTGTTGCATTGTGAGAAATCTCTCACAGGCCAGTAAATACCGAGGGCTAATCCCTCAATGTCATCATGATTCAGGTCTTCTTTCTTTATTAATTTTATATATTTTGGGAAAGAATTCTGAAGAACGTATGAAAACCTTTGCTCCGAAGTAGTAGTACTTTCATTGAAGACTATTTCTGAAGGCCTTATATTAATCATAATATAGTGAAGTTTTTCGTTCTTTTGGTCGCTCAATAAGGTAATTCCTATTCCTTCTTTATAGATATTAATGTTCGACCCGCTAAGCCTCTGGTAAATACCCCTTAACAAGGCTTCGTTCTCTTTGGAAAGTTTTTGCACATGTGCATCTTCATATATAGTCCTGTAACTCTCCGCTTCATTCTTTGCCACATGGATAGCCCCTGTCCCGCATGAACAAAGAAAAGCAAGTAAAATGATAGGTATAACTTTCTTCATGACAAATCTCCTTTTTTTAACATCTCAATAACCTCTGATAGTTCGTCCTTAATCTGTCCCAACACTAACATATTTTTTTTACTCATCATATATTTCCTTGCCCCATCGATTGTATATCTTTGTTCATAGAGCAACCTCTTTATCGTAAATATTATATCGAGATCCTTCTTTTTGTATAACCTTTGTCCCCTTGAACTCTTGACAGGTTTTATATCTTTGAATTCTTGTTCCCAATATCTCAGCACATGCGGCTTAAGGCCGGTTATGCTGCATACCTCTTTGATCCTATAAAACATCCTGTCCGGGATATTTGAGGTCATGTCTGTAATTGAAATAATGTTATTTATCGTTTATTGCGTCTTTTAGAACCTGGCTCAACCTGTAATTTAATACCTTTCTTTTCGCAATCTCAATTTCATCACCTGTTTGCGGGTTTCTTCCCCTTCTTGCCTTTTTCTGTTTCACAATAAAATTACCAAAACCCGAAATTTTAACATTCTCACCATTTGCCAGCGTTTCTTTGATAACCTCAAAAAATTTGTCAACAATATCTGCACACTCCCGTTTTGAAAAACCCAACTTCTCATACACATTTGTAACAATTTCTATCTTGGTCATATATCCCTCCTTAACCCCTTAACATTACTCCATCTATATTTGTGACCTCTTTAATAATAATATCCTGCAAAGCGTTCACCGTTTCATCCTTCAATGTATCCTCAAAAGATTGAAACACTACTCGAAAGGACACGCTTCTCACTTCTTTTTTAAACATATCGAAAACCCCTACGTCAATTATTAATGGTGACACACCTTTAATTTTTTCAATTATATGGGAAACCGGCGTCTTATCGGCAATCAAAAAAGTAAAATCTCTTGTTACCTGTGGATATTTTGGGATCGACGTGTATTGCACATTAAGGCGACTCATTTTCCAGATTACATCGAATCTCAACTCAACACAATAGACTTTTTGTTCAATCTCGTAGAATTTTAAAACCTCATCCTTAATTTCACCAATCCAGCCTGCTTTTTCGTTATTAACAAAAACGTCACCAGATTTGTTGGGGTTTAAAAAGGGTTCCACACTTTTTTCGATGTGAATATCCAATCCAAAACAGTTCACCAATCCTTCGAGAACACCTTTTATATCAAAAAAATCGTATTCAGGGTATTTATCTCTCCAGAAATACTCCCTTTCCCGCCCGGTCATGGCAAAACATACAGCAGGATACTCAACAGGAAGACCTTCTGTGTTTAAATAGAAGACCTTCCCGGACTCAAAAAACCTCAGACTCTTTGCGCCTCTGTTTAGATTGTAAGCAATATTTTTCAATACCCCGGCAGCAATAAATGTCCTCATAACTTCATAGTCTTTTGAGATGGGGTTCATGATATTAACACATGAGACCCTTTCATCAGGAGATGTAATGAAAAAATTATCTATATCTTTTACACTAAAAAATGCAAAATTAATTAACTCATTGAAACCGGCCGATTTAAAATAGTCTTTAGCAATACCGGCTTGGTTTTCTTTTTTATCCCTCTTCAGGGTTTTTACAGCCGTTACAGGGGTAGTGGCAGGTATATGCTCATAGCCATGTATCCTCGCTATTTCTTCTATAATATCAATATATTCATTAATATCATACCTGAATGGAGGTATTGAAACCAGAAAACCACTCTCTTCCTCTTTCACCACATGGAGATCAACCGATCTCAGGGCACCCACAATATCACGTTGCTCTATAGCTGTTCCAAGGATTTCGTTTATCCTTCCAAAGCTCACAAAAATACGGTTCAATTCCTTTTTGTCATATACTTCCCTGTACCCCTTTACAACCTTGCCACCCGAGAGCTTATGCATCAAAAAAATTGCCCTTTCAGCAGCAAAATTAACACTATCAATGTCTATCCCTTTTTCAAACCTCAATGATGCTTCAGACCGGATACCTAATCCTCTTGCCGTTCGCCTTATGAAATAAGGATTGAAAAAAGCACTTTCTAAAGCAACATTTTTTGTACTCTCTGTAATCTCAGAGTTTTCACCACCCATGATACCTGCTATTGCAACAGGCCCATCCCCATCGCATACGAGCAAGTCGTTTGATGCAAGCATTCTCTCCTCGCCATCGAGAGTGCGGAATACGGTTGGAGCATCTGTTAATTTGACCTCAATCCTGTTCCCTCTGAGTCTATCATAGTCAAAGGCATGGAGTGGCTGTCCAAACTCCAGCATGACATAATTCGTAACATCTACAATAGAATTAATGGGCCTCATCCCGCATTTGCTGATCCTGCTTCTTATCCAGTAGGGAGATTTTTTAATTGTTATGCCCTGTATCATTTTTAAAACATAACGGGGGCATGCTTCAAGATCAGATACATCGATCGATATAAAATCAGCAATATTTCCGGTCTCTTCCGCTTCGAGGAGAAATGGCAGAATTCTTATTTTCTGGTCGAGTGTGCTTCCAACCTCCCTTGCTATTCCATATACGGAGAGGCAATCCCCTCTGTTGGGGGGCACATTTATGTCAAAAACAACATCCCCTACTCCCAGAATATGTTCAAGAGGTTCTCCTAACTTTGCATTATCTTCCAGAATGAATATCCCGCTATGGTCATCTGAAAGACCTAATTCCCTCTCAGAACAAAGCATGCCAAAAGATGTGACACCGCTCAACTCTTTCTTTTCGATAACCGCTCCGTCGGCCAGTCTTGCATCTATCATTGCAAAGGGGACTTTATCACCTTTTGAGATATTTTTTGCACCACATACAACTGGAAGGATATTGCTCCCATTATCAATGGTACATATGCTCAGATTGTCCGCTTTGGGGTGCCTGTCAATGGAAATTATCTCACCAGCAACAACATTTCTGAAGGACGGGGCATACTCCTCCAAAGACTCAACTTCAAGTCCCCGCATGGTAAGCCTTTTTGCCAGTTCCTGCGGTTCTATATCTATTACAACAAAATCTTTTAACCACTCAAAAGGGATCCTCAAAGTTAAACCTCAGAATTGAGAAAGAAATCGTATATCATTGTAATAAAATTGCCTTATATCGTCTATACCAAACTTAATCATAGCAACCCTCTCGACCCCCATACCAAAAGCAAAACCTGTTACCTCTTCCGGATCATACCCGACTATCCTGAATACCTGCGGGTGCACCATGCCGGAACCAAGTATCTCAAGCCATCCCGTGTCTTTACATACCCTGCAACCACTTCCGCCACAGATAACACAGCCTATATCAACCTCTGCAGATGGTTCTGTAAAAGGAAAATAACTCGGTCTGAATCTCAAGGGAGTATTGCTTCCAAACATTTCCTGGATAAAAATACTCAATATCCCCTTCAAATCGGAAAACCTCATGTGCCTGTCCACCATAAGTCCCTCGACCTGATGGAACATGGGTGTATGGGATACATCACTATCACACCTGTAAACCGCTCCGGGAGCAATTATCTTTACAGGGGGGAGTTGTGATTCCATGACCCTTATTTGAACAGGGGAAGTATGTGTTCTCAGCACAACACCCTTTTTGATGTAAAATGTATCCTGCATATCTCGTGCTGGATGATCATGCGGAATGTTAAGGGCTTCAAAATTATAGTAATCCGATTCTATGTCAGGACCTTCAGCAACAGAAAATCCAAGCGATGAAAATATCCTGATGATTTCTTCCAATGTTTGTGTAATAGGATGTTTTTTTCCTGTTACGGGAGTTTTACCCGGCATGGAAATATCAATCCAGATAGCCCGCTCCCTTCTATTTTTCTCTTCATCCTCATAAAACTGTTTAAATTCTCTTAGTTTTTCCTCAGTCCATTGTTTTAATAGATTAATCTCCCTGCCGAATATTTTCCTCTCTTCTTTGTCCAAGGTTTTTATTCGATCAATATATTCAGAAAAGATTCCCTTTCTTCCGAGAAGGAAGGTTCTTGCCTTTTCCAAATCATCAATATTTTCTACAGAAGAAATTTCTTGCTCAACCTTGCTTTTTAAGGCATTTATGTCCAAGCATCACCTATACATTACAACAGAATAGATTTGGAGAATTTTTTATTGGACCATCACTTCTTTTACTTTGACTATTACGTTCTCAAATCCGGCAGGATCATTGACAGCCATATCTGCAAGAGATTTACGGTTGAGGTTTATATTGGCAGCTTTCAACCCGTTTATAAATCTGCTGTAAGGTATTCCATAAACCCTGCAGGCAGCATTGATTCGTGCTATCCATAATGTCCTGAAATCTCTTTTTCTCTGTCTCCTATCCCTGTAGGAATACGCTAATGCCTTAAATACAGCCCGTTTTGCTACGCTATATGTTGTGCGCCTGCTTGCATACATACCTTTTGCAAGCTTTAGTATTTTTTTCCTTCTTCTTCTTGCTTTAACTCCTCTTTTTGCCCTTGGCATGTTCCTGCACCTCTTTCTTTATAAATAAGGTATTAAACTCTTTATCCTTTTCGCATCAGACGGATGGATTGTATCAGATTTTGACAATCTTCTCTTCATCTTTGGTGTTTTTGAAGAGAGAAGGTGACTGTGATACGCTTTTGACCTTTTTATCTTGCCGGTCGCGGTCACCTTAACCCGTTTTGCTAACCCTCTCTGTGTCTTTATTTTAGGCATATGAGCCTCCTTTACGGTGGAGCAAATACCATTACGATATTCCTGCCATCAAATTTTGGTTTCTGTTCCAGTTCACCAACGTCCTTAATAGATTCTATCATCTTTTGCGCAAGCTTATCTCCCATATCAACATGGAGTACTTCCCTGCCCTTAAACATTATGATAATCTTCACCTTGCATCCTTCTTCAAGAAAACCTCTAACATGTTTTATCTTGAACATAAGATCATGCTCTTCGATTTTCAGACCCAGCTTCATCTCTTTCAGTTGTATTACGGTCTGCTTTTTCTTAGCCTCTTGTGCCTTCTTTGCAAGCTGATATTTAAATTTACCATAATCCATAATCTTGCAAACAGGCGGGGTTGTTTTTGGAGAAACCTCAACAAGGTCCAAACCTCGTTCTCTCGCAAGCTTCAATGCGTCGAATGTGGGGACAATGCCAAACTGTTTCCCCTCATCGTCAATTAATCTGACCTCTCTTGCCTTTACTTTCTCGTTAATATTGATTGTATCCTTGACATCCTTTCCTATAAAACTCACCTCCTGAAAATATTGTCCTCTTTTATTCTATCAATAAAATCAATTAACTGGACATCTCTCAATTCCCCGCCATCCCTCATCCTTACAGTGATAAGGTTTGCATTCATTTCTTTCTTGCCCGCTATAACCATATAAGGAACCTTTTTCATTGCCCCTTCACGTATCTTCAGGCTCAGCTTTTCATTTCTTGTATCGAGTTCTGCCCTTATCCCTTCATCAATCATACGCTGATACATCGATTTTACATATACTTCCTGCTCATCAGTAATATTCATGATGATTACCTGCACAGGCGATAACCATACAGGAAATTTGCCGCCGTAATGTTCTATCAGAACACCAATGAATCTTTCAAGTGCACCGAGGATCACCCTGTGGAGCATTACAGGTCTTTTTCTCTTTCCATCGCTATCAACATAATGAAGGTCAAACCTTTCGGGGAGGGCAAAATCACATTGTATCGTTGCACACTGCCACTTTCTCCCGATGGCATCCTTCAGCTTAATATCTATTTTAGGGCCATAAAAGGCTCCATCACCTTCGTTTATATCAAAGGGTATCATCTCGCCGGTCAGAACCTCTTTGAGAATAATTTCAGCTTTATCCCAGTCTTCAAGGGTACCGATAAATTTTTCAGGTCTTGTGCTTATCTCCATTTCATATTCAAAATTAAAAATTTTCATTGTATCGCGCACAAAATTGATGATGTTTAATATCTCCTGATGCAATTGATCCTGTCTTAAAAATATATGTGCGTCGTCCTGGGTAAACTCCCTCACCCTCATAAGACCGTGGAGAACGCCTGATTTTTCATGCCGGGCTACAGTTCCAAGCTCAAAATACCTGAGGGGTAAGTCCCTGTAACTCCTGATGGCTGATTTGTATACCATGATATGGGCAAGACAATTCATAGGTTTTATGCCATAGTCAACATCGTCAATCTTTGTAAAATACATATTGTCCCTGTAATTGTCAAAATGTCCCGATTTCTTCCACATTTCGAGCTTCAGGATGTGAGGCCCTACGACAAATTGATAACCCCTCTTCAGATGTTCTTTCCGTTCAAAATCTTCAAGGAGGTACCGTAACAACGCACCTTTTGGATGATATATGACAAGGCCGGCGCCAACCTCGTCGGAGATGCTGAAAAGGTCAAGGTCTTTACCAAGCCTTCTGTGGTCACGTTTCTTTACCTCTTCAAGAAACTGTAAATATTCGCTCAGTGATTTTTCGTCTGAAAAGGCTGTCCCATAAATCCTTGTGAGCATTTTATTTTTCTCATCACCTCTCCAGTATGCACCTGCAAGGTTCAAAAGTTTAAAGGCCCTTATTTTACCTGTAGACGGAAGATGGGGACCTCTACACAAGTCCGTGAAATCACCCTGCTTATAAAGGCTTACCTCATCATCTTCTATTGCCTCGATAATATCCACTTTATATGTTTCACCGGAATTTTTAAACATTTCAAGGGCATCGTTCTTGCTCACAACTTTTCTTTCGATTGGAATATCCCTTTGAACAATTTCTTTCATCCGCTCTTCGATTTTCAACAGGTCTTCTTCCGTAAAACCAGGGGGGTAATCGAAATCATAGTAAAATCCGTTTTCTATCGATGGTCCTATAGCTACCCTGGTCTCAGGAAAAAGTTCTTTCACCGCCTGAGCCATAAGGTGAGACGTGCTATGTCTTAAAACATTCAGATCCATATTTTCATTCTTTCTGTTTTCATGTGCCACTCCACTCAATGCAAAACCTCAATAAGATTATTAAATTGAGAGATATTCTTAACATTTTAACTTTTCCTTGTCAATTCTTATAGTTAAACTTTTCCAAAACTTTTTATTAAAATATGTATTGGCATTTTCATCTCCCCGAAAATTTTTTATTAGCATAAAAAGGTGCTTTTATCCCCCTATGTCTATGATATTTAAAATGGTTGACAAACCCCTTGTAATTGAGATAAAAGATTGTGAAATTTTTTTCAAATGACATAGAAAAGGAGTGAATTATGAGAGATGTAGTTATTGTATCATGCGCAAGAACAGCTATAGGTCAGTTTGGTCAATCCCTTAAGGATGTACCTGCCGTACAGCTCGGCGGAATCGCAATCAAAGAAGCAATAAAAAGGGCAGGAATCAGGCCCTCAAAGAGCAAGGATAAAGATGTTGCGCCGGATATTTTTGGCGGGAAAACCGATACGGAACTCGAAGCAAAATACTACGACTACGACAGCAGCTTAAAAGAGGTTGTCATTGACGAAGTTGTCATGGGTAATGTTCTTCAGGCAGGACTCGGACAAAACTCAGGCCGTCAGGCAAGCATCAACGGTGGGGTACCAAAAGAAACTGCGGCATACACAATCAACAAGGTATGCGCTTCCGGATTAAGGGCAATCATCAACGGCGTACAGTCAATTCAGTGCGGTGATAACGATGTGGTGGTAGCAGGCGGTATGGAAAACATGAGCCTTGCACCCTTTGCACTTCCATCTTTGCGTTTTGGCGCAAGAATGTTCGACACAAAAGCCATTGACCTTATGGTTCTTGACGGCATCTGGGAAATCTTTTATGGATACCACATGGGTGTTACAGCAGAGAATATCGCTGCTAAATACGGCATCACCCGCCTCGAACAGGACGAGTTCGGAGCACTGAGCCACCAGCGTGCCATGGCAGCCATCAAAGCCGGACTCTTCAAGGATGAAATTATACCTGTCATCATTCCCAAGAAAAAAGGTGATCCCTTTGTCTTCGACACTGACGAAAGACCTATGGACACGACCGTTGAGAAGATGTCAAAGATCGCGCCGGCATTCAAGAAAGATGGAACAGTTACTGCCGGTAATGCCTCAGGCCTCAATGACGCAGCATCAGCAGTAGTCATTATGACAAGGGACAAAGCAAAAGAACTCGGCATAAAACCAATGGGAAGGCTTGTTTCATGGGCAAACGGCGGTCTTGATCCGGCATATATGGGTCTCGGTCCCATCCCGGCCGTAAGAAAGGCGCTGAAAAAGGCAAATTTAACACTCGACCAGATTGACCTTATCGAGCTTAACGAGGCATTCTCATCCCAGGCTATCGCTTGCATGAGAGAGTTGAAAGTCAATCCGGATAAATGCAATATGTTCGGCGGCGGCATCTCCCTCGGTCATCCAATCGGTTGCACTGGTTCAAGACTCGTCACAACGGCCCTATATCAGATGAGAAGACTTGGTCTGAAATATGGTCTTGTTTCCATGTGTATCGGCGGCGGTATGGGTCTGGCAGCAGTCATCGAATGTGAGGCATAAAATGGATTATAAAAACTTAATAATTGAAATAAAAGACAGAATTGCAATTGTTAAGGTAAACAGACCTAAGGCCCTAAATGCCCTTAATTCCGAAACCCTTGACGAGATAAGGGACGCAGCCGAGGCGCTTAATATTAATAAGGATGTCTGGGTTGTAATTGTCACCGGTGAAGGTGACAGGGCTTTTGTGGCAGGGGCAGATATCGTTGAAATGAAAGACATGACCGCCCTCGAGGGGATGCAATTTTCGCAGAGGGGACACGAAGCCCTTTCAGCCCTTGAGAATATGAGTAAACCGGTTATTGCTGCAGTAAATGGCTATGCCCTCGGTGGGGGGTTTGAAATTGCCATTGCCTGTGATTTCATCTATGCCTCCGACAAAGCCAGGTTGGGTTTTCCTGAAACCACACTGGGCATACATCCCGGTTTCGGTGGTACACAAAGGGCGGCAAAACTTGTGGGATTAGCAAAAGCAAAAGAGATGATTTTCACAGGGAAAACTATAACTGTACAGGAAGCATACGAAATGGGTTTTATCAACAAGATAATCCCCCATGCAGAGCTGATGAAGGAAGTCATAGCTCTTGCCGAGAGTATAAAGGCCAATGGTCCTTTCTCTGTAAGGCTTGCCAAGGAATGTATCAACAAGAGTCTTTACCTTGGCACGGACGAAGCGCTCATGGTAGAGGCAAAGGATTTTGGCCTATGTTTTGCCACAAAAGATCAGAAAGAAGGTATGACTGCATTTGTTGAAAAAAGGAAACCCACCTTTACAGGTGAATAATAAAAACTAAAAGGAGGATACTGTGAAGATAGTAACATGTATAAAACAGGTTCCTGATACAGAAGCAGAAATCAAATGGGATATCCCTAAGGGAACTCTAAAAAGAGACGGTATGGATCCGATAATAAACCCTTTCGACGAATTTGCTCTTGAGGAAGCGCTTCTTACAAGAGAAAATTTCGACGGAGACATTATTGCTATTTCCATGGGTCCGGAAAAGGCAAGTGATGTCCTGAGAAATGCCCTTGCACTCACCGTTAATGAAGTACACCGCCTGACAGATGATGCCTTCGCAGGTTCAGACACATATGCAACTGCGTACATCCTGGCTGCTGCAATTAAAAAGATCGGCGATGTGGATGTTGTATTCTGTGGAAAACAGTCTACTGACGGAAATACCGGTGTTGTCGGTGCAGAACTTGCTTCCATCCTTGGTTTCAGCCAACTTACTTATGTATCCAAGGTAAGGCAGATCGATGCAGCAAACAAAAAGATCGTTGTAGAAAGGTCAATAGAAGGCGGCATTGAAGTCATTGAAGCAAAACTCCCTGCCGTTGTTTCAGTTATAAAGGGTATCAATGAGCCGCGGCTTCCAAACTTGATGGGAATCAGAAAGGCAGCAAAAATTGAAATACCTGCCTGGAATGCCGATGATTTAGGTATTGATAAAGCCAAAGTCGGTCATGAAGGCGCCTCTACAAAAGTAGTTGAGATTGCCGTACCGCCCCCAAGGGGAGCTGGTGAAATATTAAAGGGTGAGCTTGAAGATATTGCAAATATCGTGACAGACAAACTTATCGATTTGAAAGTTATAAAATAACCTGGAGGAGGGAGAATAAATGGCTAACGATGTATGGGTATATATAGAACATAAAGACGGTAATGCATCACCAATGTCATTTGAGTTGTTAGGCATCGGCAAAGAACTCGCTGACAATCTCGGCTCCAGTGTGTGTGCATTTGTTGTCGGAGAAAATGTTGAAAATATTGCAAAAGAAGCATTCTCTTATGGAGCCTCAAAGGTATATTCTGTTGAGGATGGTGTATTTAAAGGTTTTCGGGCAGAAGCTTACGCAAAGGCTGCAAGCTTCTTACTCGATAAATATAAACCAGAGGTTGCACTTTTCAGGGCAACGAGTCAGGGAACCGATGTATCAGCAGCAAGTGCGGCAAGCCTCGGATTCGGACTCTGCACTGACAGTATTGGCATTAAGATAGATGGCGGCCAGATAAAACTTACAAGGGCGGCCTTCGGTGGAAACTACACTGTCACAGTGGTAAACGAAAAGGCAAAACCACAGATCACAACGGTAAGGCCAAAGGCATTTGCAATGCCTGAAAAGGATGCTTCAAAACAAGGAGAAACCGTTAAAGAATCATTCTCAATTGCAGAGAGCGACCTAAACACCAAAGTGCTTGAGTTCATTAAGTCAGAAGTGGCAGTAAATCTTGTTGAGGCTGACATAATCGTATCTGGTGGAAGAGGCGTCGGTGGCGATGATGGTTTTAAAATGATGAAAGAACTGGCAGACATACTGGGCGCTGCAGTCGGTGCCTCCCGTGCAGCAGTAGACTCCGGATGGATTTCCTACGAACACCAGGTAGGCCAGACCGGTAAAACAGTAAAACCAAAAATCTATATCGCATGCGGCATTTCAGGGGCTATTCAGCATCTCGCCGGCATGAGAACATCCGACTGCATTGTGGCAATTAACAAAGATCCTGATGCACCGATATTTAAGAATGCATCGTATGGCATTGTTGGCGATTACAAGCAGGTAGTCCCAAAAATAATCGAGAAATTCAAAACAAAACTGAACAAGTAGCTCGCTCACATTAAAACAACAAATAAAAAAAGGGGAGCAAGACGCTCCCCTTTTTTTATTCAATGATTTTTTTCTTATGTGGCTTCCAATTTCCTTAGCTCTTCTTTCGCCATCACAGACAAGTCTTCGGTAGGTTTGGAGTCAAGACATTTGTTATAATACTCAATCGCCCTGTCTTTTTCCCCTTTTTTCATATAAATAGTGCCTGCGAGAAAGTTTGCCCTGGCATAATTCTGGTTCATCTCAAGTGATTTGAATACACTGTTCAATGCCTTGTCATGGTCTGTCATGCCCTCATAGATCTCTGCCATAACACAATGGAAATCAGGATATGTCACGTTATGAGCAAGGATATATTCACCTTCTTTAATCGCATCTTCGTATTTTTTCAATAACTTCAAGGTATGAAACAAATTAAGACGGGCCTTCAAAAATTGCGGATTTAATTCAACCGCCATTCTGAAAGAGGCCTCAGCTTCATCAAAACGTTTTATTTTTAGATATAACGCTCCGAGGCTATTGTGCAAATCAGGATAATCAGCATTTTCTGCAACATGGTCTCTTACATGTGGTATCAGCATCTCACAGAGCGATCGGTCCTCTTCCGCGATACCCATAATAACAGAGATCATTTCAGATATATCGGGGCTGATTTCCAAACATTTGTTAAATTCGGGCATTGCCCTGGTAATCTGTTTATCCTTGAAAAACACCTTATTGTAAATTTCCCTGAATTTTTCGCCGGAATAAGAAGATGTTGCAAGCGCATTTTTTATTGCATTTGTTATCATTATTATATCCTCGTCACCAGGGTCAATCCTGCTCACATCTTCAAGTTCTTTAATCCCCTCATCGAACTTTTCGAAATGACAGTAAAGAACGCCCAACTTCACTTTTGCATCCTTATAAGAAGGATGAATCTCCAATGCATGTTTAAAGCTCTCAATGGCCTCTTCAAACTCGTTTTTAACAACATGTACCACGCCCAGAAAATAATGAATATCTGCATATTTCGGATATTTTTCAACGAGCGGGACAAGGTTTTCCAGGGCCTTATCAAGATTACCAAGATATATCTGCGCGATGGCAATTTTTACTCTGGCCTGTAAATAATCAGCATTAATCTTTAGCGCACCTTCAAAGGCTGCAATAGCTTCATTGATCTTTCCCTGCCCTAAATATGAAAGTCCCAGATTATAATGAATATCCGCATATTTTGGATTTGTCTGCAGAATATTTTTATAAAGACTAACCGCTTTGTCCCACATTTTGTAGTTATGGAGCGCTATACCAAGTTTTAATCTGGTGGGCAGATTAGATGGATCGGTATCCAGTACAGCATTAAAGTTTTCAATTGCACCATCAAATTCACCAAGATTATTCTTACATACACCGATAAAATAATTCAGTTCATGGTAGCTTGGATTATACTCCAGCGCCATATTGAATTCCTGGAGTGCTTCAGAATAATTCCCCATCGCAAATAGAATTATCCCGATATTTCGATGGGATTGACTGATATAAACTCGTGACAGATTATAGTGAAGACTTTTTGTAGAGGTTTTTCTTTTTAATATCTCCTCAAATCTTTCAATTGCCTCCCTATAATTATGCTGATTAAAAAGCCTCATTGCTTCGTCATATATTTCATCTTTCCCTAAGGTAAAAATACGCTTTAAAAAACCCATTATAGTGCCCCTCTTCTTGAAATTACGGCCTTAATCGTCATAAAAAGAATTTTAATATCCAGCAATAGAGACCAGTTATCTATATATTGCATATCGAGCTTCATCCACTCATCAAACTTAATCTCATTTCGTCCGGTGACCTGCCAGAGGCATGTAACTCCAGGCGTAACAGATAGCCTCTTTCTCTGCCATGGGTGGTACAGGAGCACCTCTTTTAAAATTGGAGGTCTTGGCCCTACAAGGCTCATGTTACCCATTAAAACATTAAACAACTGCGGGAGTTCATCCAGGCTTGTTCTCCTGAGAAATTTGCCGATACGCGTAAGCCTTGGATCATCCTTAATTTTAAAAACAGGACCATCCATCTCATTAAGATGCGTCAAATGAACCTGCATTTTATCAGCTCCCGTAACCATGGAACGAAATTTATACATGGGGAAAAGCCTGCCGTTTTTGCCAACTCTTTCCTGTATAAAAAATACCGGGCCAGATGAATCCCTTTTAATAAGAAACGAAACAATAATCCATAAAGGCGCACAGAGAATAATAAGGATGCCAGACAAAACGATATCAATAAGGCGTTTGATGAAAAGCATTTCATTACTATGCCGGACAGGCTTAAAAATAATAAACGAGGAATCTTCAGCATATTCCACTGAAATTTTACTCATCTTTTGAAGCAGTATTGAGATATCCATGATAAAATCAATCCCGACCGTCCTGCACCTGAGTGAGACATTCTGGAGTTGTGTAACCCTGTCAGATGCCTGCGCCAGAAAAACAAAATCGATAACATTTTTTTCAAGCACAAACATTAAATCATCCACCATACCCAGGACATTATAATTAAAAACATTTTTTCCAATCTCATTGGTGTCATATGTCAGCAAACCCACAACCCTTATACCCCACCCGGGGTGACTATCGAACAGATTTGCTATTTGTACAGCTTGCGTATTTGTTCCAATTATGAGGATATACCTTACGAAACTGCCCCTGTTTTGTAAAAATCTGATGAGGGATAATATAACAATTCTGTTTATTGAAAGCAAAATCCAGAGAAACACAACAAAAGTGGTTATGAACCAAAAATTTACCCCGAACAACGGGTTAATAAACAATAAAACAAAAAAGATTGCCACAGCAACTAAGCAAGGGAAAACGGTCTGGAGAATAAAATCAACGGTCTTATTTCTTTGAAGATACTCCTTCCTATAAATAAATTGGAAAAAGAAAATAAATACGCCCACCAAAAAGGGAATAACATTTAATGTATTGTGCCAATAGAGAAATGGTGATACTGGAATTTTCAAACCTGTCAGGCCAGGGTCGAACGCAATAATGATTCTTAGATAAAAATAAACGCTTAAACCATAAGAAAGAAATGTAGATATGATGTCTAAGAAAAAAATTATTGGTGCGTAGTATCGTTCTCTTTCCCTTATCATTTAATTACCCATAGCATTTGTATAAAATAATCGTATAAATTGTCAAGATTTCTCATCTATCGTTAAATAAAAAAACTATCGAGAGATTTCATCAAAATAATCTTTATACTGGGCCACCACGGATTCCCATGTAAAATGTGTATCTGCCCTGTCTTTTGCCAAATGACCTTTTTGCTCAACTATCTCAGAAGCCCCGGCAAGTTTCTTTAATATTCTTGAAAGATTCCCATCTGTTGAATCAAAAACAAAACCACAATCTTCAATAACAGACGTATTGAAGGGGACATCAATAACAAGTGGCGCTGTTTTAAGCCCCATTGCCCTGAGCAGCGAAGGGTTTGTCCCACCAACCTCATGTCCATGGATATAAAGATATGCCTCGGCATATAATGTATTTAGCTTTGCCTGGTCATCTATACGACCTGCAAACAATACTTTTTCATTGGCAATGCTCTGAAGTGTCTCCATATATTTCTTATCGTAAGGCGCATCCCCAACCACTACAAGCGGCATATCTATCTTTGCTGAAACATACTCTCTTACTATCAGGTCGGTATTGTTCTCCTGCTCTAATCTTGCCACCACAAGTAAATAAAATTTTCTTTTAATTCCAAGCTCCTGCAAAACTGTATCATCAAAACCAGAAGAGTTTTCTGCACCATAAGCAATACAAACCGAGTCCCTGTTGTAATTCTGTATGTAATATTCCCTCATTACGGGGTTATCGGTAACGATTGTCTTGATATATTTTGCAGAGAGCGCCTCTACCCATTTGTAGTATCGTCTTGATAATTTCCCCCATTTACGCCGCTTCCAACCTAATCCATCGGTATGGATTACAACCTTCTGACCTGATAATTTCAGAAATATCCCGATCGGGGCATTTGCGGGGTCAACTATAAATATAATATCAAACCTCTTTGTTATTGCATGAAGGGCAGAAAGGAACGTATGAAGAAGACTCTCTAACCCCTTTATACGCCAGCATGAGATATAAGTACATTTAACATTTGAATAACATTCCTGTCTATCCTGATAATAATTACTTCTGCAACATACAGTAACATCTATACCATACTGATTTACAAGCCTTACGGAAAGCTCTTCAACCAGGGTATCAAAACCACCGTATCGTGCAGGAATCCCCCTTGCTCCAAGAATAGCAATCTTCATTCTTCAATCCTAATTAAATGTATAAACCATTTTTTGTAGTATAAGGGCATTAAATATATTTTAATTGGGACTATAAACAAAAAGTCTACCCCTTTCATCGTCTTGGTAATAACTTATATCTGGCAAAAGCTTTAAACCGGTTCCAAAATATTTATTAAAAATAATTCTAAAAGTATTTGCAGATGTCATTGAATCGTAGAAAATACTTTCTCTCTCATCTGGCAGATAGGCAGCATTTAAAATACTTGTTCGCATCTTCATCTGCTTCTCTTTATCTTTGATTAAAAAGTTAGGTCCATGGTCACCTTGAATTATTATGATTGGTCTTTTTTTTGAAGTTGATAAAATATTATCAATTATTTTTTCCACCCGCGTATTTGTATATATAAGCTGGTTTATATAGAGCTTTTGCACATTTGACTGAAAAAAGGGTGGCGTGTTTCCATTTTTATCAAACATTGCTGGAAAATGGGGAATCAGAATGTGCCCATAGACAAAAACAGGTTTTTCAACATTTATGGGCTTTTCTAATGAATCTAAGGTTGAAAGCACGTAGTCTTTTAGCAATAGTCCAGCAATATAGTTTCTTAAAAATGGGGTGCCTAAAACGGTCATGAATAATAAGCTACTGCTAAATTCGATACTGTAATATCTGCTGTTAAAATTAGATAAATCTACATACTGATAACCCAATGATTTTAAATAAGTTATCACCTGACTGTTTTTTATTCTTTTAAAAAAGATTGTGCCTTTTTTGAATTTAAAAACATCACTCTGTATTTTTTCCATAGGCAAATAATCCATATTAAGTGTCGCAGCCATTGACAAATGAGTAAAGTTGTAATTGCTTCGGTTTTTCGTAGTAATTAAGAAGCCCTTTTTCTCCAAATAGGTGATAAAATCTTCATTATCAAAACCCGTTACATCTTTTATATCCTCCTTGTTAGCATATGAATCAAGTATGATATAGTAAATATTTGGTAAATTATAATTATTGGGGAGACTTTTAAAATCTGAAATGTTTTTTTGGGGATTTTCTGACAAATCACCCCATGCAATGTACAAAACATTTATAAAATTTACACAAATAGAGAACAAGATAATCAAACCTGCTAAATTAAGAACACTGGAAACCTTTTTAAAATTTATATGTGCTTTAATGAGAAAAAACAATATAGCGGCAAACAACAAAAGATATAGAATTATTAAATATCTAAAACGTAGTAAGATAAAATCGATTCTCTCAAAAAATTCACATAATGGACCAAATGAAAAAACCAGCAAAATTGTAACAGAAAAAAAGACGGCTGTTTTATACTTGTTATGAAAGATTCTGTTAAAAAAAATAAGAAAAATGATGGTTATGCCTGTCAGGACAATCAACGGTTTTATAATAACCGTTGAAGGATACTCATGAAAATTAAGGCTATATAAATGAAATAATGGTAACAGCGCAAAGATGAAAGGATGTAAGATGATGTTTTTTTTCATTCTGGAGTATCTTATGCTCTATAAAGTATACGATTCAGCTGTTTAACATCTTTCGTTTTGTTTTGAAATGATCACAGCGAAAACATGGAATCCTTAGCATCTCTTCATTGTATGGGATATCCTGCCCTTTAGCAAAGAGAGATCGAGAGAACCTATAATATTTATTATTCCAAATTTCATCAAGGTTTTGTTCAAAAATATTACCGTAAGGAATCTCCCTTCTCACGCAGCAAGGGTAGACATTACCGTCAGTCGATATCAACATTGCAAAATAAAGCCAAAAGCATACGTCATTGCTTGGAGTCTGATATTGGTTATATACCGTGTTATGAAAATCAAGTCTATACGTTATCTGGTCTACCTTGCATTCTTCCAGGAATTGCTTAATCAAAGGAAGTTCGTCTTTTACATGTTCAAAAAGTACGACCTGGACATCCACAAAAGGCCATTTAGGCTTATTTTCTCGTTTATATTGCATAACATTTCTTATTCCCTTTTTAACCGTTTCAACATCACCGCCTACTCTATATTTTATATAATTTTCCTGAGTAAAGCCATCCAGGCAAGGTTCCAAAACTGCCAAACCGCTCTTAAACAAAGTTTCAACATCTTCCCGTTTAAATAGAGTAAAATTTGTGCTGATGAGTGTACTTATTCTGTTTTCACTGGCATATTTGCACATTTCAAAAATGCCTTTATTTAACAAAGGTTCGCCATTGTTATACAATGAGATTCTTAATGCAAATTTATTTATTTTATCGACAGTTCTCTTAAATTCGGCTACCTCCATTTTAGGCTTCTCAGGTGCTGGAAGATTAGGAGTAGGACATCTCGTGCAGCGTAGATTGCAAACTGTGCATGGATCGATTCTAAAAACAAACGGTCTTGAAACGCAGCTCGTTCTGTTTAACAGTTTCTCTGTAAAAGCAGCTAAAATGTTAATAATTTTTTTTAAAGTTAAGAATGGGATTAAACTTCGATAATGTCTTTTAATGAATAAATTTAAGTTGTTATATTTTGATAATAACATGGTTTTCCAATATATTTGCAGACAGCATAACCCTCAAACATTTAAATATCAATGATATTCATATACCCGAAACAACCCGTCATATTGATTGTTTTCCTTTCCGCCACAATATTTAAACTCAAAAAGATTGCCATACTCGGGAATGGTTGTCGCAGGAGTTCCAAAAACAGTGTAAGGGTTTGACGAATCTCCTGAAGAAAAAAAATAAACACCCTCAAGAGATTCAACCACATCTATCGCTCACTGCACTGCGAGACAGTCCTGCTTCCATAATCCAGGGATGCAGAGGGGGGAAATCGTTTTTTTAAATATTCCAGCAGAAACTGAGTGAAGCGCACTTGCATCTCGGGACTCACGTGGGTCAGATCCATGTAGTCTTCGGCATTCTGCCGGGGCATCTCTTCCGCACAGACAACTTCCACATGGGGATAACGATCCGGCAGGGATGATAGAAAAGTAAGCATATCTTTTCGTAAAGATGGTTCCATATGCCGGGCAAGGGCAGGATTGACCTGGCCGCATAACAAAAAAACCTTTTGTTGACGACGACCGCACTCCTCCAGGAATAGTAATAGGGCACGCTTCTGAAAAGCTGAAGCATGCCCATCTTTGTAGCCCTTTGCCACTCTTGTAGCCCGGTCCTCCAAATCTTGTTCAAGTTCAGCATTAAATTTATTCTGTTGCAAATTCACGATGAAATCGCCCAATATCCGGCGGGCAAAGACGTCCCGGTACCTAAAAAGCGGCAGCATATAACCGGCGGCGCCGACAACAAGATCCTGAAGATTTATTGCTTTAAATCCATCAAGGGCTGCCAAATCAAATAATAAGGCAGGTGTAAAAAAGATTGAACTGGTAGTGCTGTAATCACCTTCGTAAAAATAAGTTTCGCTTAAATAACAAACAATCGTACCGTAACCTGAATATTTCGATATGTACCGGAAAGTTAGAAGCAGGTCAAAGGCTTTACTCCCGAAAAAGGTTAATTCCGTGCTCCAGACGGAAGGAGACAATTCCCTGTTGATCAAATCTTCATTGATTTGGGCATTGGTCTGACTGGAGCCCATAAGTATGATTTTGCTGGGTGATTTGTTCTCCCTGAGGAGACAATTTTTAAATTGAAATTGCGAAATATTCTGCCAACCGCCTGTCCACATTAATCCCCAAAAAAGAGCCGTCTGTGCCGCAACCACCAGCCAAAGATTAACGGCCGCGAATAGACCCGCGGCATAAATGATCCATTGCGATTCATGCCGCCAGCCAAAACGTCGCCATAACACTTTGAGGGCAATTAAAAACATCGGTATGCAAAGGAAAGTAAACATGAGAATGATGGCTTCTTTAAAACGATAGTAAATAAATATTTTTGAATCCATTATTTTTCCCTTGAGGGCCTTCATAATCATGTTTCCGGCATAAAGATTAACGAATGTTGCTATCTGCTCACCTAAAAAGAAGAAAGCTATCCATGCCACTGTTAAAAAGGCCGCAGCGGTTAAGATTATGAGCCTCCATATTCTTTTTTTATTGATATTCAAGGTTGATTTTAGTATCGTCAAAATTGAAAATAAATAAATTGAGCGCCCTCAAAGATACCGAAGGCGGCTATGAGTACAAGCGCAGACACAAAAGCACAGATTTGCATCTGAAAAGACCAGGTCGAAAAATGGTTCATTTCTTCGTTTTTTGATTGCAGAAACAACGATAAGCATCCTAACAACATGACCGGCTGAAGGATAGAAAAAAATCCTTTCACATCAGGGAAATTAAAAAGAACTATCACAAAAGATTTTATGAAAGTATGGAAATCTACATGAGCCGGCAGTGAGCCGGCTCTAAACAAAAGCCAGCCTATACAGATAACGTGAAAAAATATAAAACATTTGCAGATGTACTTCATTCTCAGCATTGCATCTGCCGCCGGTGTATTAATCCGGGAAATATCGCTTATTATAGGTTCATTGCTTTTTGTATGCCGCAGGGTCATCCAAAATCGATGCAGACAGAGAAGCAGCCCGTGATATATTCCCCACATAATATAAGCCGCACCGGCACCATGCCATAACCCACCCAAGATCATAGTTGACATTAAATTTAGATAGGTCCTTAAACTTCCCAGACGATTACCCCCCAACACAACATAGAGATAATCTCGGAACCATGTGGAGAGACTGATATGCCAATTTCGCCAGAAAGCTGATGGGTTGGTGATCAGGTATGGCGCTTTGAAGTTCATCGCCAAGTCGAACCCCATTACCTTGCCTAAACCGCGGGCAATATCCGTGTAGCCAGAAAAATCGCCGTATATCTGAAAGGCAAAAGCGTAGAGGACAAGCCATGCGCGTGAATCAACCATAAGTGAAAATGAATTGGGGTCCGCCATGAATCCCCAATTAACAAGTCCCGCCATACGATCAGCAATCACCATTTTTTTTACATAACCAAGAATAATCAGCCATAGACCATCAAGAATACCTTTATTGCTGATGATACGTGGTTTCACAATCTGGGGCAGCATCGCTTTTGCCCGGATAATAGGACCGGCAACAAGCTGAGGGAAAAAGGCGACAAACAATAAGTAATCCGAGAGATTCCTCGTCGCCCGCATTTCGCCCCGGTAAACGTCTATCGTGTAACTCATGGACTGAAAAGTATAAAACGAAATCCCGACCGGCAATATGATGTGCATGATTGGGAATGTCGGCTGCAAACCAAAGAATATAAGAATTTTCTCCAATCCTTGAGCAAAGAAATTGAAATACTTGAAAAAGGCCAGCAAACCCAGGTTCACCACCATACTGGCAACAAGAAGCATTCTCTTTCGATTGCGTCTGGTCTCATTTTCAATCCATAAGCCGCACCCATAATCGAATATGCTGGAAAACCAAAGCAAGGAGAGAAATCTCCAGTCCCACCAGCCGTAAAAGACATAACTCGCGAAAATAAGAAACAGGTTTTGCTTGTCGTGATTCAGGCGATAGTAAACGGAGAAAACAACCGTTACGAAAATCAGGAAAACAAGTGAGTTAAAAACCATATAGTACCATGTAACACTTACAAAATCGGATAAAGACGTTTCAATATGATCCGAGCGTCCGGTGTCGTGAATTGCCAGACAATTTTCTTCGCGCTGTTATTTCGGTCTCTTTCCCGTGCAGTCACTTCAGTCTGCATGGTTGCCATGTCGGGAAACCGGCGATCAAAGCGCTGTCCTTTCAGAACGCTGAGTTCGCTCTCCGCCATATTCAACCAGCTACCGCGTTTTGATGTGTAATGGATATCAAGTCGCTGGCTTCCTTGGGTTCGAATGTTTCGTATAGAGTGAGGAATATTAGGGTGTTCAGTGACCGCTACATGTCGTTTGCCGGCCAAAGGTATAATTTAGCGATACGTCAATGATCTCTACGTTTTCAACCGGAAGATCACTGGGGGGAAAAAGGATAGATACACAGGCAGCAGCCCTCCAACCAATAATATGATCCTCAGCGCCTGAAATAGAATCCTGGCCGTGTTTTTACGTCTAAGCAGGCAATTGTATCGACTGATGCATCGATAAAGCTATATCCCAGTTCCGCCAAATACTTTAAACATTTCTCTTGATCATCTATTGAAAGAATGGCGTGCTCAAAGTGAATAATGGGCGGCTTCATCAGGTGAAAGGGGAATGCCTTGAGGATTTGAAAGTCATAGCCCGTTGCATCAACAACGAGTAGGTCGATCTTATTAATGTGATGTTTTGCAAGCAATGTTTCGGGCATCAATGCAGACAAAGAAGACTCATGGACTAATGATTCAATATCGTGGGGAAGCGTGGTCCCTTTCTCTGCCTGCTGAGTCGCGACGAGAATGGACAAAAGTACTTCACGCTTCAAACTGCCCGCCTGATAAAAATTGTAGGGCAGTCCCGGCAAATCCTCCGGAACGCTATAAAACGTTGCCGTTCCGTCGTATGTGGTGATCAATGAGTTTTCAAATATAAGCTGATCTTCGCCAGAGTAGTTCTTGACTAAACGTTTGAACATTATCGGTTGAGGCTCTACGAGCAAACCGCGTAAGTGATATTTTTTGACGAGATGAACGATCGGATCATCCGTAAAACCGTCATTGGCGCCAATCTGGAGAAAAAAGAAGTCTGGATGCCCATTCAAATAGTCCCGCAGGATAAAGTCCAGCACATCTGTAACGGGGAATTTCATAGGAGTGTGAATCTTTGATATTCTGTAGCCGAAGGTGTTGAATAATTTCTGTAAGATTCTTCTGACCATCCCGAGCCGCCTCCTTGCTTATTATATAATTGACTGACAGGAATTTACTTTTTTCCGCATACGATACGAATAACACAAGGAAAATAAACTATCAATACAAATGCACCGATTTTATGGTTAAAAACCCGAGGCCTAACGGGTGCCTTTTGGGACCTGCAATGTTCAAACCTGATGTATAAATACGCAATATATAAAGTTTCTAATAGCAGCCTTATTTTATTCTACACAATATTATTAAACTTTTAGGAGATTATACTTCTCTTCTTTCCTATTGCTATATAGCCGAGTTTTATAATTGATTCTCGTCCAAACTCATATTTCGCAAATGGATATAAAATTTGAGCCGTCGGAAACAATATAAACTGATAAAGAAATATGCGTAATTTAAATGGAAGAAAATGAAATTTTATATGAACAAATCTCATAACTCTTTCTGCAAAGAGAGAGTGCAATAATCCAATCATTCCTACAGTTGGAATAATTTTCAAAATCTGAATATTGTATTTCTCAAATAAAAATGATAAACCAAATTTTGTAAAACGATAATAATCGTTAGGCTCATAATGTAAGTTCCAAAAAAAAGGTGCCGAAATTATTAATTTCCCATTAACTTTCAAAACACGAACTATTTCATAAACAAAACAATCAATCTCCTTAACATGTTCTAACGTATCTGTGCAAATAACTGTATCAAATGATTCATCCTTAAAAGGAATAGTAGTTCCATCGAAAATTAAATCATATTTTTTATTGCTAATTTCTAATCTGGCATCGCCACTAAATTCCTCAATTTCTATTCCAATATAATTATTAAAAAAAAGACATGACTCGTATGGTTTACCACCACAGCCAACATCAAGTATGTTTCCTAAGTTTATCTCTTTAAATTCTCTACGAAAACAATTTCTAAGTAATTTATGAATAATATAAAAAGGTGAATATAATAATAAATCCAAATCAAAGTTCATAATTAATGCTTCTGCACCTCTTCGTTACAGCTCTGGCGGGGAGGGTGAGGTGTGTTATATGGTCTTCGAGAATATTGCATTCTACATTCACCCACGGGCAAGGTACGGCCTGATTTTTCTGTTTCATGGATTCAAATAATTCTGCCTTTGCTTCACGCATAACGCTTCACAGTCTTACCCGCTTTACGGGTTTTCTCAAACCTGTGGCGGCTTTTTCTTCTCCGGTGCAGGTTCCGGGGCAATTGGTATCCGCAGTTCCACTAAAGCACAGAAAACCCTCAGCTCATCAAGAAGCGTCACAAGGTCAGGTTTTGTGTATTTTGCGGCGCCCTTCTCAATAAATGACTCTATGGATCGTAAGCTGGCAACCTGCTTTGTCATGGATGGGAGCTTTATGACGCCTGGGTCCGGTTTGACCTTTTTGTATACTGTAAGCATGTTTTCAAGGGTTGCATTGGTTACGGGTTTCTTCATGGTGGCCTCAAAGATCTGCGCACGGTCAGGACAATCCAGGTTGGCAGCAAAGAGATAACCTTGAGAAACAGGGAGATTTCCTGATTGGATTTCGGCTTGAATCTCAGGAGGAAGTTTCAGCAGCGATAGCCCGTTGAATAGCGTCTTTGTTGACTTTCCAGAGATTTGAAGAGCAGTCGCAACAGTTGCGACTAATTCGTCTGACACAAGTTCGGGTTTTCTATCGTATTTTATTAAGTCGCTCATAACCCCATCCACATCATACCCCTGTTCAGGATGCCTCGCCTGAACAAATGCGAGTATGCCCCTTGCCTGATCAATGGGGTTTAAGTCTTCCCTTTGGAGGTTCTCTGTCAACTGGTAAGCCAGAACCTCATCCTTCTGTGTAACCGCATTCATAACACGTACGGGTATGGTTTCAAGTTTAAGTTCCACGGCAGCCCTGAAACGTCTCTCCCCGCAGAGGAGGAGGTACTTATCACCCTTCGGTATCACGATAATGGGTTCTAAGACGCCCCGTTCTTTAATGGACTCCATAAGGGCCTTAAAGGACTCACTCTCCGTATCGATCCCTGAGCGAATCTGTTCTTCCACAATAATGCTTTCCAGAGGCAGGTACAAAAATTCCGAACTTGCAACCTTTTTCTGTGCAGTCATTCTTTATCCTCCTTGCTCACCGCAAATTCCAAACTGTTTATGATTTACTCAAAAGAATTAATATAGTAAAACTTGCCGCTTTCATCTGTTGAATAATAACTCTTGTCAGGCAGTAATTTATAATCAGTTTTGAAGTATTTGTTAAAAATTACCCTAAAAGAATTCACGGGCGATATTGAATCATACAGTTCTTTTTCACCATTATCAGGAAGGTAATACGCATTTAGAATACTCATCGCAAGTTTTACATTTTTCTTATGGTCCTCGGTCATTTCACGCATTCCGTGATCACCCTGCACTATTATAATAGGCTTTGTTTTCGACTTCATTAAAATACCATCTATGACTTTCATAATCCGCTTATTCACATATAAAATCTGATCAAGATACCCCTCCTTAACATTTATAAAGAATGATGTTTTTTTGCCGTCTTTACCAAACATAAACGGGCCGTGGGGTATCATTATATGCGCATAAATAAAAGTTGGTTTTTTGGTTTCCTGCAACATTTCTAAAGAACTTATGCTATCCAGCACATATCCTCTTGTAATCAATGCATTTAAATAATGTCCAAGATAGGGTAGCGATAAAACCGTTTTACGCATCAGTCCTTCACTAAAAGCTATTTCACTGTACTTACCATTCCAGACAGATAAATCAATATAATCATAACCTATGGATTTGAGAAATGTGCCAACTTCGTTTTGATTTATGGCTTTCAAAAACATTGCACCTTTCTTTAACAAAAAGATATCCGGATCGCTTTTTTTCGTCTCCATAGGAAGATATTCCATATTTAATGTTGATGTGATACTGAATTTTGTAAAATCATAATTACTATGGCTGTTTGATGCTATAAAGAATCCTTTTTTTTGTAAGTAATTAATAAATTGAGTGTTATCAAATCCAAGGGTTTCCTTTAGGTCTCGGGCGCCAGCATATGCATCTAAAATGATGTAATAAATATCCGGAAAATTATTTTTTTGAAGTATGTGTTGATTTTTGATAGTTATTTCGCGTTTTTGTACTAAATCGGTTTTTTCCTGACTATACAGGACAATAAAATTAATAATTACCGATAAGGTCACAACAATACTCACAATATTAAGAAATTTTGTAAGCTTCCGGAAATCGATGTGGATTTTAAATATCAATAAAATGATAATGGCAATCGCAATAAAGTATAAAACAAGAAAATATTTATGCTGAAAAAGCATTAAACCAGTTATTTTAAGATAAGCACGTATGGAGCTGTAAGAAAAAAACCACAAACAGAAAGCCGATAAAACAGCACCTGATTTGTGGTAATCTTTAATGATTCTATTAAAAAGAAAAAGCAGGATTCCGGTCAGGGGTATTATAATTGCCAGCGGCTTTACGAGAACATACGGCGGATATTCGTAATAATTTAGACTATACAGATGCAGAACAGGGAATATCGCAAAAACAAACGGGTGTATTAAAATATCTTTTTTTATTCTAATTTTCAATACGCTCCATGAAATACAGAACCCTTTCCGATTCTTCAATTTTCACAGTATCCCGCAGGACGAAGTGTCTCATAAAAGCACTTTCGAATGCCTGCTGTGTATAGCATGGGAAAATATCATCCCTAACTGATAATAATCTCTTTACTTGTGAATCACTTTTTGGAACAAACTCAATAATGAGAAAACGGCATATTTTATGAAAAAAAACTGCTACGTCATTCAAGGGAACATTATTGGCAATCGCCAAATGATGAACAAGTGCAAGAGCCACAACGGTATCAGCCTTGACACGTTCAAAAAAGGGAAGTCTCTCTCGATTTTGCCAACCAATACCTGAACTTGGATTTGTCAAATCTATTAATAACGGGAGTATTTTTGTCTCATTATTCCTAATACACTCAAGGTAATTCTTTTCAACACAAGCTGGGTCAACGTCAAGCGAAATAACCTGTTTTGCCTTTTCTGCGATCAATCGACTGAAATGACCATCGTTTGAACCTAAATCTAAAACAACACCTGGATCAAATTTATCGAATATTTCACTGACCACCCTCTCTTTGTGCTTAATGGCAATATCAGAATAATTAGTAAATTCATAATAATCTGCCCATTCAGTTCCTTTGGGAATCCAATTTATTTTATTTATCAAAGATTCTAAATTGCCGATTAAACCCAATAAAGAAGAACGGCTCATTTTATACTTATTTTTTTGTATGGCTTTATTCTGAAACTTCTTTTGACTGCGGGCATGCAGGTGTATGTGCAAAAGCAAACCGAACATAAATCGAGTTCTTTGTGGAAGAATTGAGTGAGCCAAATCCAGGGGAATACCGTCAATGTGTACACGCAGCAATTGGTTCAATCTTACATCTTTGAAACTCATGAGGGACAACGGCCCCAAAAAATGCTGACAAAACTGCCTATATGCGACCCAGGGCTTTCCTTCTTCATATTTTTCAAACGATAACGTATCGATAAAAATTGGTTTACCATTTTTAAATTGAACATTATAAGCACTGCAATCTTTTAAAGACATACTATAATTGAGCGCTATTTTTTGAATATTTAATGTTAGGATAGCAGCATGTTTTAATTGACTAAAACTCCATTCATACGGGTATGAAATAAATTCTACTATTTCCGGTTTAATTATTTTATATGTATCAGTTAGTTGAATTTCTTCCAATATAATTTCATTATGTCGAATTAAAAAGTTGTTTTTACAAAGAAAATCATAAAGTCCTGAATTCATTAATTGATCATAATTTTCTTTATAAATATAATTAATTTTTCGGTATAAAATATTATTATAATAAAAAAGAGCTCCGCTTGGGTCCCTGAAAGAAGAGGGAATGTTTTCAATAATACTCATATTTTAGCTGATTAGTCTTTTTTCTTCATTGTAAACCAATTACGAAGCCTTGCCCAATAGTGTTTGAGCGCATATAATCCGGCAAGAGCAAACCCAATAATTATCTGTAAAAGATAACTGCCAGTCCCGGGATCAACATAGGCAAAGGCAGAAGAAAAAATACAAAAGAAAATTAAAGTAGCATAAATAACAATTAAGCCCATAAAAACTCCTTTCTTACGCTATTATTCCAGTTTTTTAAAGCAAAATGCAATAGCAAGAAATTCTAACCACTCAATATCAAGTTTATATTTTACATTGATCATCTGAGTTAATCCATACACAAGTGTAAAGTTCAAAAATATAAATAATAAAATCCAAAAAAGGGGTTTATTCTGCCTAAAAACAAAAAACATTCCAATCACGAAAAAAATGTTAAGAAAATATACAGGTAATCTTCGGCTTATTAAAAAATTCAATGAATAGTCATTAATATACCTTTGAGTAAAAGTCCAGAATAAATACATTTGTAAAACAGTTTTTTCTAAATATAGATATGGGTTTTTTATTACAAAACCGATAAACTCCTTTTTTAATTCTTGGTCAAATTCTATCTCGTTTTGAAGCATATAATAGTCAAAATATTTATTTTTATTTTCTACCGAATCAGGGATAAACTTATATTTATTGCTTCCATGGCTTGACATGAAATAACCTGCATAAAAATTTAACCATAAGGATGTTTTGGTTGGAACAAACCTGTCGAACACAATATAGTTTCGGATAACCCATGGCGATATAAGCATGGCAATTATACATACTGATAAAGCAAAATATCCATAAGACCTTTTATATAAAATTGCAAACAAACCAACGGCAATGACTAAACCTGCCACAGGTTGTGTTAATATAACCAATGCTGTAAGAAATGGAAGAATTATCTTCAAGGTTTTTGTTGAAAAGCTCAGAGAAATATATTTTATCCATTGAAAATCATACAGTTGCTTGATTAAATTAAGATAAACTATTGCCCAGCTTATGAATACCGGTATAAATAAATTTGTTACTTCTATTACATTTGAATAATAAAAAAATGTCGGGCATATCATGAAAAGCAAACCGCTCATAATGCTTTGTTTTTCATTTAAAAACAGCTTGGAAAGTTTATAAAGCAAGTATGGAACAATGGAGAGCAATAAATGCTGAACAATAACAATAGGCAATTTATTAAATAAATGGGTGAAAGAAATAATAAGGGCTAAAAAAAGAGGATAAACGGGCGTTTTAAATGCAGTAGGTCCCAATTCAGGGTAATAGCAATATCCATTACCCATGACAACATTTATTGCAATTACATAGTCTTCGACTGACGTAAAAGATTGAACAAATACAATAGAAAACAGCGTTTTAAATATAAAATACAATATTGAAAGCAGCAGCAAGTTTTTTACTGTTAAATAATTGCTGAGTTTTTTCATGAATTTTTCCGCTGGCATAATTAAATTATTGTTTTCTTCAATATGGTTACCCTCATAATATGCTAAACCATAGTCCCTTCCCGATATCGTTTAAGTATCTGTCCCAAAGAAGTGCCATGTATCCATAAAGCTATGTACCCTGTAGCACTCAATGTTAAATAGTTTACGGCATGCCATAAAAGAGCAAGCGCTATTGCTATGTCTCTCGCTACACCAAAAGGGCTCAATGATACCAAAGTTAAATAATGGAAGACCCCGATATACCCTGGAGATGAAGGTATCAGCATGCCCAGCGTAGTTACTACCACCGCAAAGATGATGGCAACAACCGGCACATCCAGCTTCAATGCTTCTGCTGCAGACCATGCGGTTATAATTACCAACACCCATCCAAACAACGAAATGCCGATGATCAACATGCCTATACGGGTGCGCATAACCGCGAATCCGTCAACTAAATGTACAATGAAGCTATGAACCGCAGGCTTTTTCAAAAAGCTTACCCTGTTAGAAACGGTGTCCATCCACAAAACCAACCTGGTCCTCCAAAAAGAGAGAAAAATCATTACAACTATTCCAGCAATTGCAAATACCCCTAAGATTTTTGCAGTATTTGTCAAGACAGGCGGCAAGGATATAAAAGGCAGCAAAACAAGCAATAATATTAATAATGTTGCTAAATCCAATAAGTGTTCTATTATGATGGTTGCGGTCGTACGGGCAATTCCTACGGGTTGTTCACTTACTATTAAAAGAACCCTCGATACCTCACCCAGACGAGCAGGCAGAATGTTACTGATAAAAAAACCAGCACTTAGCGCTGTAAAAATTGAACCAAAAGGCAACCTATACTCAGGATAATACAATAATCGCCATCGCCAAGCCTTCAACAACAGCAAGAATACAACAGACATTACCGAAGGAATTAACCAAAGATAATTTGCATTGCGTAATACCTTCCATAGGCTGGAGAAATCAATACCCCACAGAGCCAGAACCAAGAACGTTGAACTGATTAGTACCTCTAAGGCAAACTGCAGCTTTGTACGTTTTTTAGTTATTATCATACAGACATATCAAGTATTTAGCTATACAGACAGCTTTCTGCCATCTTTCGAAAATAATTTATATTTTTTTATGCCTAAGCGGTTTAGAAAAAATTGTAATGATGTATTCAAAACTCCAATCCCATATATAATGCTACGCGACAAATTTATCGATGAAGCTTCTTTAAAATATTTAGTCGGACAGGAAACTTCTCCAATAGAATAACCAAAAAACAAAGCTTGTGCTAACATCTGGTTGTCAAATACAAAATCATCGGAATTCTCTTCGAGTGGAAGTTCCAACAAAACTTGCTTGGAAAATGCACGATAACCCGTGTGGTATTCGGACAGTTTAGCGCTAAGTAAAATATTTTCAAAAAGCGTTAATAACCTATTGGAGATATATTTATAATAAGGCATGCCCCCCCTTAGCGTTCCACCGCTTATTATGCGTGAGCCAAGCACAATATCATACTGCCCTATGGCAACCAGGGAAGCCATTGCCACCAATAGTTTTGGGGTATATTGATAGTCCGGATGTAACATTATCACCACATCAGCGCTTCGCTTCAGGGCTTCCTTGTAGCAGGTTTTCTGATTCCCGCCGTATCCGCGGTTTTGAGGATGTACTATTGTGGTTATTCCAAGTTTATTTGCTAAATTAGCTGTGTTATCAGAGCTTGCGTCATCTACAAGAATTACTTCATCAATAAATTCAAAAGGTATTTCGTTGTATGTTGTTTGAAGGGTATGTTCAGCATTGTATGCCGGCATAACAACCACTATTTTTTTGCCATGAATCATTTTAATTTACCTCCATTGTTGCCACATGGCAGGTTTGTTTCTTTTCCATTACCAATCCAAGCCTTGAGAATCTGTCCAAGAAAGGCTGCTGCAACAGCAATCATTAAAAAATCAAATGAAAGTCGATACCTGATTCTTGCCAAAAAAAAGGCATTCATAAAAGCACTGAAGAAGTAAATCACAATAAAAGTTAATTCTATTTTAGTCATCGGAAATTTTTGAAAAAGCGCTATGCGAATTAGCATCAGAAAAAGAAGGGGATAATATGTAAAAAACATGATGACATTTTTCCACATAGCCTCTACGTTTGAAGTTGCCAGTTCGTTATAGAAATTAAAATAGTTGATAAATTTCTGAAAGTAAAGGCCTACCGCTCTTCCAGGATTGTTAAATACCCATTCCAAAGCCTTGGAGCGGTAATAACGGTCGGCATCCACTTCATCTAATTGATATTTCTCTACTTCTTTAGAATATTTGCTGATATCGGCTGACACTCCAATATTGGGTGATGCGTTTTCTGAATTTCCCAGCAGAAGGGTTATCCCCATATTAGTTGAAAGAAGAACAAAGCGGTGAAAAACAATGTAATTTCGCAAAGTCCAGCACCCAACAACAAGAATAACTCCTACAAGAAATACAAGAATTTTCATTGTAAAAGGTTTTTTCCCAAATAAAAGTGGTAATCCCGCCAGAATAGGCACATAACAAAGAAAAGTCGGGGCAATCAAGATCAAAAAACCTGTAAGTGTACCGTTCAAAAAAAATTGTCGCTGCTCCGAGTTAGTAAGTTGGAATAGAATAAAGAGAAAAAGCGCAGAGGAGACCATTTGCGGATAAAGTGTGCCGGCGGTGTAAAATAAAACCGGGTAGCAGAGCACCAGAAGGGGCGCGATAACGGATCCATAAGACAGGTTTGCCCGCTTAAGGAGAATGAGATAGAGAAGATATGAACATACTGCCAAAAAAATAAAATTTAATAACCTCAGGAAAAATATATTTGCACCCAGTTTTAGAGAAACTGCCAGCAAGAGCGGGTATCCTAATGGATGAAAGGCTGTTGGCTGACCAAATTCTGAGAACTCTAAACGACTGACAAGAGATTGTGCAATCGATAAATAGTGCTCTTCATCCCTGAAGCGTATGACATCCCCCAGGATTAATGAGTAAAACAGACCACAACCAATAATGACAGAGGAAATGACGAGCGCCACTCTCCCTCTTTCCGACAGTTTTTCAAATAGAGCAACAATTAATCTTTTATTATTTCCAACAAAAGTCATGGGCACAAGCAGAAAATAACTTTACAAAAAAATTAACACCATAATTAAAATTAGACAATTCCATTAATTGAAAAACGTGGAAAATATACGCAAGCATTAATAAAATATATACATTGTTTTTCTGTGCATCGCTTTTCTGTTGACAAAAATAATGCACTTCAATTTAGTATACTCTGATCACCATGCAAAATAAAGAATATATTGAAGAGATGCAGGTCGCAAGAGGAATCGGAATCCTTCTCGTGACTGTCGGACACAGCGAACCTATTCGCGAGGTGTTTCCATTAGTTTTTAATCTAATATATTCCTTTCATATGCCGCTCTTCTTTTTCCTGTCTGGATTCTTTGCTTTCAAACTTACAAAAATCAAGTCTTTTTCGCAATGGCTCAGTACAACCCTCCCGAATACATTCACATTAGTAATCCCATATCTTACAATAAGCATTATTTATACAATTATAAAATTCTATTTGCCGGATCTAGTGAAAAGACCTGTCTTTTTGAGCGAAATCCTTATCAACATTCTTTTTTATCCTGGAAATAATCCAGCACTATTTTTATGGTTTCTCTATACACTCATTATCATAAGATTAACTCTACCTTTTTTACTAAAAATAAATTATATTCTGCTGCTTTTACTTGCATTGCTTTTCAATATACTCTCACTGGATATCCATATATTTGGTCTTGGATTGTTTTTAGATTATTTTATTTACTATCTCCTCGGATTGTATATTTATACATTCAAGGAAAGTTTCTTACTGATGTTAAAAAATAAAAAAATTCTAATTTCCAGCTTAGCTTGTTTTATTATCGGAAATTTTTTACTACAATACACAAATTTTCCCTTGATAAGGTTTCTAATCGCAATATTAGGTACGCTTTTTGTTTTATCTTTTTGCTTTGTTTATATAAAAATATTCCCAATAAAAATATTTGAAAAACTTGGCAGCTATTCCTTACAAATATATCTGCTTCAATATTTCTTTATCTTTCCGACCAGTTATTTTCTTAAAAAATTATCTGTTAGTGGAGAATTTATTGTAATGACATCATTTTTTGTCGGTTTAGCAGGTCCTTTATTGATTATTCATTACTTATTGCCAAACTGCAGGATCCTTTCATTGCTTCTCAGTGGGAAAAGAGTAAACTGACCGTTACCCCCTATGTGTAACGCTACGCATAACCGACGGGTAAAAGCACAGCTAATTTGCAGAGCATATCGAAAAACAATTTGCAAAAACAGCATGCTTTTCTAATTCTTGATATATGAAATAAACATTATTTTTTTAGAAAATATTTTTTGTATATTTTTTTATCTTATTAAGAAAGAATTCTAAATTTTCAGTTCTTATTAGACGAAGAAAACAATATTCATTAAAAGGTCGGTCATCTGTAATAGAAATATCTGAAGCTTGCTGATGTTGATCATAAAAAACTTCTAATTTTAGTAAATTACTCCAAATATTTATCAATGTATCTGTTGAACTCCATTCAAGCCGATCATTCCTGGCGGCTTTTGGCATCCGTGATATGGCTTCTAATACAGTAGGAATCTGAATAGGGCTCGTTGAAGCTAAATAATGATGACCTTCTCCAGCAATTGATCTATATATGAGTACATATGGGAAAGAATGAATAAGAGCTGTTGTTATAGCTGCTAACGTATCAGCTCTACACTTTGGGACCCACTGTTGAAGAATACCATTAGACATTAGTCTCGATTGAATCAAAGAATAAAACTCTTCAGAGTAAAGAAGGCTTGATGCTGCAGCTTCTACTGGTGGTGGTGGATCAATCGTTATAATATCGAATTTTTTATCTGTACGTCTTAAGAAACGCCTTCCATCATCAACAATGATTCTTATGTTGGGTTGAGCGAGAATACGATCTGCATCAAGATGATAATATCCAAAAGCTTTCGCTACGCTTGGCACCAACTCCACAGCTGTAGCATCAATGCCCCAGCTTGCAAGTGAACGAAGTGTCGTTCCCATTCCAAAACATATTACCAAAGCTGACTGTGGCTCATGTTTCAAAAATGCAAGCGGAATATGGGCCATGTCTTTAGTGCTTACAGTCAAATAAGTTTGTAACCTTCCATCAACTAACAGCTCTTTCGTTTCGCCATCCCTGAACGATACTACAGTTGCTGTGTAATCATGGCGTACTACTGCGCCTTTTATTTTTTTGTATCCCTCTTCAAGACTGATACTTGCAAACACAGAAAAAAGTAAGATTACCAAAAGGATGGGGGTTAGGATAATACGGTTTGTCGTTACTATACTAAAACTCCTCCAATGTCTCACAAAAAGCCATAGAAATGGCAGTGAAAGAATAATAATTGAAATTCTGGAACCAAAAAGGGGTAAGAGTATATATGCGGCAATAAGAGGACCAAGCACACAACCTGCAATGTTAACTGCATACATCATTCCGGCACTTTCAGGATCACCTCCTGAATTTTCATCAATTATTTTAGGAGTTAAATAACCCAAAACAGCACATATAGGGAAAATGCTTATAAGAGGAATCCTACTGATAAAGGGAATTCTGGGATCGGTAAATATAATTGGAAAGAATGATGATACGGAAAGCAAAAAAACGAGAAAAGGAACATTCCAGGTGTAATCTTTGACTTTATGCTTACGATAAATATATGAGCCCAACCACGTTGCAAACAAATAAGTAAAAAGCAGAATTGCAAAAGAATATACTAAAGTCCCTAATACAGGCGTGAATGCTCGTATCCATACAACTTCCATTCCCATAGAGCTAAAACCTGTAATAAATAATATAGCCCATACCACATAAGGGATTGGGACCTTTGTGCTATCTATCGCTTCGGACTGTTTTTTATCACAAACTTTATATCTAACAATTTTATTGCCTTCTGAATAAAAAAAACCAAATAAAGCAGCCAACAATGAAATAATGATATTTATTCCGGCCGATATAAATAAAGTATTCCTAAAACCAAATACTTCAATCATAAAAAAAACCGTGAAGATTGTACCTGTCATTGCACCAACCACATTCGCAAGATACAGAAAACTGAAGGTAGTCTTCTCATTCTGATAATGCTCTTTCAAAAAAGCCATCATCAAAGGATATGTTGCTCCCATCAAAATACACCAGGGAAGTATAGCAATGGCTATCACAAAAGCCGACAGGACTAAGTAAATAACCGATCCAACATTCCCAACTGGCAGAAGAAAATTATCACCAAGTTGGAATAAATAAGGAACAGATGGTCCTCCTAAACCAATTATAAACTCTGATATTGCATAGAAATATATTGCAGATATGTTAAATTTTCGGGTTACGACATTTATCCACTTGCTTACTATCCAGGAACCAAAAAAAAGGGTACTGTCAACATAATTGTGTAAATTTTTTATAGAGGGGCAAATTAGGACGTACCTTCCCTATTTTCGTTGTTCTCCAGTTCATCTCCATCTTCAGTGAGATAAATGCCAGGAGCAGGTAACAGGCATTCTCTCCGGCT